>JBOHCO010000262.1:0-3225 GCA_050698895.1 Streptosporangiaceae bacterium | reverse complement strand
GCGAGTGCGTGGCCGCGATCTGCCGATCAGCTTCGGCGTTGCGCTCCGGCCTGAGGAACCGCTCGCCGTCGCCACGCCACGACCCCGGCGGATCACCCGGCCGGGCCTCGTCGTCGGCCTTCGGCCGCTCCGGCCACCGCTCCTGATGCCACGACCACATCAGCTCAAACTGCGGCCCGCTCGTAGTAGTCAGCTCGCGGGGCATCCAGCGGCGGCCCGCCCGGTAACCGCGGCTCGTCCGGCGGCGGCCCATCCGGCGCCCCGTCACCGACCCGCTCACCGCGGCCATCCCCCGCCCGTCCGGCATCCTCCAGCGCGCCCGTCCGGAGGCCCGTCAACCCCGGGCTGCGCTAACCCATCAATACCGCGCACCACGCGGGCAAGTACATCACGAATGGCTGATGATAGGCGATACCGACTGGTGTGTTCTTGACCGTCCGCACCGAGCGTTGCCCCAACTTGGGCAGGCCACCGTCTTAGCTCTCGACTATCGTCGGGGCCATGCCGCGTATAAGCTCCTTGCTACGGCGTGGTGATCTATATGTACTAGAATGAGTGCGATCACCCAGTTCCTCATTTCCACGCCTACCACGCCGGCCGCCGCGCCTCGACGGCCCTGGGACGGCACAGTGCTCGCAGGCAGCCTCGAGCCCCGCGCTCTGCAATTTGTCCGTGAGTGGGCCCGCCTCCGGAGTGCGGAAATCCAGGCGAACTGGGACCGGGCCGGGAAGGACGAGGTACTGCTCAGCATCGTGCCGCTGCCGTAGCATGAGGGAGATGAGCGAGATCTACCTGCCCAGCGTTGTGGGCGTCGCGGTCGTCGGAGACCACGCGCTCCGCTTGCTGTTCAGCGACGGCACTGTCGGCGATGTCGACTTCTCCGAAGAACACTGGACGGGAGTCCTGGAACCGCTCAACAATCCCGACTTCTTCGCGCAGGTCACGGTCGACCTCGAATCCGGGACCGTCGTGTGGCCTGACGGCCTCGACCTAGCTCCCGAGCCACTGTACGAGCAGGCACTCGCCCACCCGCTCGTGGCGGCCTGACAGGCCGCCACTCTGCAACTCCCGCCGCTTGGTCCCGGCTACCCGCCAATCTCCTGGACCGCAGGGGCCGATCGCCTTGCTTCACCCCGGCCTGGCGTACTGGGCCGCGGCGAGAGATCCTGGGGAGGACCAGGCGGGAGGCGACAGCGATGGACCAGCCAGCGGACCACCAGGGGGGCCAGCGGGGTGTGGCGGCGCTCGTGCCGCGCATGACCCGGATCTGCGGTCCCGGCAGCGTCATCACCGACCCGCAGGAGCTGCGCACTTACGAGTGCGACGGGCTGACCGCGCACCGGTGCAGCCCCGGCCTGGTCGTGCTGCCCGAGTCCGCCGATCAGGTGGCGCAGATCGTAGCGGCGTGCGCGCAGGCGGGCATTCCGTTTATCGCCCGCGGCAGCGGCACCGGCCTGTCCGGCGGCGCGCTGCCGCGCGCTGACGGCGTCCTGATCGTGATGTCCAGGATGCGCCGGGTGCTGGCCATCGACCCGGCCAGCCGCCGGGCCGTGGTCGAGCCGGGGGTCACCAACCTGTCCGTCAGCAAGGCCGCCGAGCCGTACGGGCTGTTCTACGCCCCGGACCCGTCCAGCCAGGTGATCTGCTCGGTCGGCGGCAACGTGGCCGAGAACTCCGGCGGCGCGCACTGCCTCAAGCACGGCTTCACCGTGCACCACGTGACCGGACTGGAGGTCGTCACCCCGGCCGGCGACCTGACCTGGATCGGCGACGGCACGGGCGCCGCGCCCGGCTATGACCTGCTGGGCACGTTCACCGGGTCCGAGGGCACGCTGGGCATCGTCACGAAGATCATCGTGAAGCTGACCCCGATCCCGGAGGCGGTCACCACGCTGCTGGCCGCGTTCGCGACCATGGGCGCGGGCGGGACCGCGGTGTCGGAGATCATCGGCGCGGGGATCCTGCCCGCGGCCATCGAGATGATGGACGCGCTGGCCATCGAGGCCGCCGAGGCCGCGGTGGCCTGCCGCTATCCCGAGGGCGCCGGCGCGGTGCTGATCGTGGAGCTGGACGGCCCGGCCGGCGACGTGCGCCGGGAGACCGAGGCCGTGCGGGCCATCTGCACCCAGGCCGGCGCGTTCGAGATCCGGGCCGCGCACGACGCCGCCGAGCGGGCCGCCATCTGGACCGGCCGCAAGTCGGCGTTCGCCGCCGTGGGCCGGATCAGCAGCGCCTACATCGTGCAGGACGGGGTGGTCCCGCGCACCGCGCTGCCCGTCGTGCTGGACGCCATCAGCAAGCTGTCCGCCGAGTCGGGCGTCCGGGTGGCCAACGTCTTCCACGCCGGCGACGGCAACCTGCACCCGCTGGTGCTGTTCGAGGACGGCGTGCCCGGCGCCATCGAGGCGGCCGAGGCGGTGTCCGGCGCGATCCTGGACCTGTGCATCGAGCACGGCGGCTCGATCACCGGCGAGCACGGCGTCGGCGTGGACAAGTCCCGCTACATGCCGAAGATGTTCGACGCCGCCGACCTCGACACCATGCAGCTGGTCCGGTGCGCCTTCGACCCGGCCGGGCTGTGCAATCCCGGCAAGATCTTCCCCACGCCGCGGCTGTGCGGGGAGGTCCCCGGGGTCCGCCGCGGCCCGCATCCGCTCGTGGCCTCCGGCCAGGCGGAGCAGTTCTGAGATGACTAACAAGGTCCGATCCCCAGCCCGCCGCCATGACCGCGCAGTCTAGGGGGGGCGACCCCCCTAACCCCCCCGCGCCGCCTGCCGGCGGCAGGGGCGGGGACCTGATCCCCGCCGAGCTCTCGACGGCGTGCGGCGAGGTCCGCCCGGCCGACGAGGCGGACTCGGTCGCGGGCGTGCGGCCCGGCTTCGTGGCCGCGCCGGCCTCCCCCCGGGAGGCCGGCGCCCTGCTGACCGCGGCCGCGCAGCTCGGCCTGGCCGTCGTGCCACGCGGCACCGGCACCCGGCTGGACTGGGGCAACCCGCCCAGCCGCTGCGACCTGGTCGTGGACACCCATCGGCTGGACGCGGTACTCGAGCACGCCGCCGGGGACCTGGTGGTCCGGGTCCAGGCCGGGACCCGGCTGCGGCACCTGGCCCTGGTGCTGGCGGCCGCGGGCCAGCGGCTGGCGCTGGACCCGCCCGCGGTCGCCGCGGCCGACGGGGAGCCCGGCGGCACGGTCGGCGGCCTGATCGCGACCGGGGTGGCCGGTCC
>JBOHCO010000261.1:0-3030 GCA_050698895.1 Streptosporangiaceae bacterium | reverse complement strand
GTCCCTGCCCGCAGAGGACTTCGGCGCCCCGCTGGTCCCCCTGCTCGGCATCGACATGCCCGCTTCCAGCAGCATCACCCAGGAACTCCTGGGCTGGAAGCCCACCCACCCCGGCCTTATCGAGGCCATCGAACAGGGCCTCTACTTCATCTGACTGTCCGTGAGCGTCGGTCAGAAGGGCGGCGCGTGACCCGGTTATTACCTGATTTTTGCCTGGCACATTAAGCATCGCTTTAGTCGTGATGGACCTAGGATAATGGCCCTTGACAATTTTGCTACTTCAGGTCAAGGGTTGTAACAGTAGGCCAGGGCACTTTTAGGGACCCCGCCGGTCGTTCCGCCCAGGGGGCAATTATGGAACTGCAAACCCAATTTATATTCCAGCCGCAACCTCCTCTCACCGACCCAATCCATGATCCGTTCCCGGATGTGGCCAACCCCCTCGGGCCGCTCGCCGGGCTCGTCGGGACCTGGGCCGGCCAGGGCTTCAACTGCATCTGGCGGCCCAATCACACGTCAGCTTCTGATCACTTCCTGGAACTCAACCTGACCAGCGAACAGCTCGCATTCGACGTCATCCAGGGGCAGATTCCCAACCGCGGCTTGCTGCAACCCGATATCAATATGTTCGGCCTGACGTACCTGCAGCAGATTTCAGACAAGAACCTGAACGCCGGGCTGCACATCGAGCCCGGCCTGTGGGTGGATATCCCGGCCACCACTGATCCCCGCGAGACCCCCTCGGTGGCGCGCCTGGCGTCCATTCCGCACGGGACGACCATTCTGGCCCAGGGCACCGGCAGCACCGGGGCCGGGGCACCGGAAATACGCCCGGTCGCCATCACGCCGTTCACGGTCAATGATCCGACTGCGCTGGTGGATTTCCCGGAGCAGACCCTCACCAAGGCCAGTAAGTTCCGGACATCCGGCGCTGGGCTAACCGGAATCACCCAGGAGATGCTCGACAACCCAAACAGCGTGCTCAGCGAGGCGATCGCGGGTCAGCACATCACCACGACGACGACCTTGCACGTGTCCACGAACGATCTTCCGGTACCGGGCGGCGGGACGCAGAACACGGCGTTCCTCAAGGGCGGCGCCCAGGGCGCCAATGCGCGGGCCGCGCGGGCCACCGCCACCTTCTGGCTGGAGACGCTCCAGGACGAGACAATTCCGACGCAGCTGCAGTACTCCCAGATCGTCCTGCTGAACTTCTCTGGCCTGAGCTGGCCCCACGTCACGGTCGCCACCCTGATCCGCCAGTCCGGCACGCCGCCCACCCCGATCCAGGTCGATCCGCCGGTCTCGGCCAGCTAGCAAGATCCCGCCGAGCGACGGACCGTCCTGGAAGCCATTAACGTGGTTCGCGCCTGCCGGCACCCGAGACGACGGCCAGGACCGGCAGGACGGTGGCGCCCGTTCCGGCTACATCCCAGGACCGAGCGTCGGTGCCCATCGCCTCCCGCAGCACGTCCATCGCGACCACGACCGCTTCGCCGCGTCCGGGGCCTGGACGGTCATGGCGACCGTGGCGCCCCTGAGCCGCCCTCGGCGGATTCGGTAGGTCGCCACCTCCGGACCGGTTACCCCGCGGACCCGGACGCCTTGGAGGGTGTCGTGCAGCCGTCCGGCGATGGCCATGGCCCGCTCGCCCGCAGCGAGGCGCAGCGGCATGTCGAAGACCACCTTGTGCCGCGCCACCGGGCAGAACGTAACCCCGCGATGCGGTGATCAAACCCGCCCTGGTTCGCAGTTCATGGAAGGACTGGGCGGCCGTACGTCTCCGTGCCATCGAGCAAGTCGCCCAAGGCCGCCATGGCCGCGGCCCGGAAGGGATCCGGGGACATGTCCCGCCACTCCGGCTCCCCGGCCACGCATGCCTTCCAGATGCGGCACTCGGCCAGGAAGACATCCCAGTGGTCAGCCGCCGCGGCGCGCGTCAGGCCATCCGCTGCCCACGCCGCGATCAGGACGGCAACCGCGTGCGGCGACGGTGGTGTCCCCTCGATGACGTCCTCGGCGAGTCGCAGCAGCTCCTTCTCGCGCTGATCGCGAGTCAGCACCGGCACGAACGCGAGGCGGGTAGCGGCAGGAGCACGCTCGGCCTGGAGAGGAATCGTGGTCACGGAGGATAGATCGCGCCGCCAGGTAGGGGGCGTTACGGCGCGGCGGTTACGGCCGGGCGCCTGCACCCTCAACCAGGCGCTCGTGGCGGCCGGGACTGGGCGTCCGCACCGCGCCTGCTACTTGGGCTGGGCGTCCGCGACGATGCCAGCCGCTTGCCGGGCCAGGGCCGCGGCTTCCCGCTGATCGGCTGCGACCTGCTGCCAGACGACGGCTTCGGCGGGATCCTCGGCGCCGCGGGTCATGATGTCGGCGACCTGGGCGTTCAGCTCTTGGAGCTCGGCGCCGCGCTCGTAGCGGACCACGATGTCGGAGCCGTCAGCCTCGGGCTCGGGAGGAGGCTGCGCCGCGAGAGCCTCGATCCGGGCGGTCAGCTCCCCGAGTTCGGCGACGTCGGCGACGAGCTCGGGCGGGGCACCGTCGCGGGCGGCTTGCTCGCGGGCCTTCTCGTACCAGCGCGCGGCGAGGGACACGACGCCGGCATCCTCCGGGGCCCCGCTCACAAGCGTCGGCCCTGGCCCAGTTCATGCACCGTCGCGGGCCGCCCTTCCGGGAGCGCTGCCGGGAGCGCTGCCGCGCTGGCCTCCCCGTCTGCGGCGAGGAGCGCGGCATGCTGCATCTGGGCGGCGATGTCGCGGTGGCCGCTGCCAATGACACGCCAGTAGCCGGCGGGCTCGGGACTGTCGGCCTCGATCCGGGCCATCAGATCGCCGAGGCGGCCGAGCTCTTGGTGGTGGTCGCTGAGGCGGGCAAGCCTGGAGGCGGTGTCCGCGCTGCCGTCTCGGGCGGGCGCCTGGAAGGTACCGATCCCGGCTAGCAGTTCCGCGACGGCGGCAACGTCGGCGAGCAGTTCGGGCGTGGCGTCGGGCCGCTCGCTGGCGAGCCGGGCCTGGCGCGCGGCGAGGG
>JBOHCO010000260.1:0-12136 GCA_050698895.1 Streptosporangiaceae bacterium | reverse complement strand
GGGCGGCCGCGAGCCGGGTGGCCCGCTCGGCCAGCTCGAAGCCGTCGGCCTGCTGACGGGCCCGTGCGGCCAGCCGTCGCTCGGCCACGGCGACCGCGCCGCTGACCGGTGCCGACTCGCCCAGCGGGCGCCCGGCCGGGACCAGCCCGGCCAGCAGCTCGCCGGACAGCCGCACCGAGGTACAGACGTCCCGCGCGCCGGTCCGGTGGGAGATGCTCTGCTCCACACCTGGACCGCCGGCGTAGGCCAGTGCCGGGTCGGCCAGCAGCACCTGCCCGCCCACCCGGGCCCGGAAGGCGCCCTGGCGCACGAACATCAGCTGGTAGCCGGCCGGGGCTTCCGGCTCCGACCACCGCGGGGTCTGCGCCCTGATCATCACCTGCTCGACCGATACTCCGCCGCCGGCGCCGAGCCGGGTCACTGTCCGCACGCCATCGACGCTACTCCGGCGAATTGGCGGGCCGCGCACGGCAGGAACAGCGCACGCCAGGAACAGCGGGCGGGGATAGTGTTTGTATCAAGTGGGTGGTACATTCCTGCCATGAGCGCGAACCTGGTCGCCGGCCATCTTCCCCCCGGTCTGTGGTTCTTCTTCTTCTGGCTGTCCACGCTCCTCGCGCTGATCTATGTCGGCGTGCCGGTGCTGGCGGTCGGCGTGTCGGTCTGGTGGGCGACGTTCCGGGCCCGCCGCGACGCGCCGAGGTGGCTGGTCCGCCGGGCCCGTCTGGGCCGGCTGACCGGCATCGGCGTGGGCGCGCTGGCCGGCATCGTGCTGACCTGGTTCGGCCGGGCCATGGTGGCCCCGGCCGCGGTCGGCGTCGGCTACCTGTCCGGCGTGCTGGTCGCCGAGCTGCTGGCGGTGCAGCAGCCGACCGGCCCGCTGCGGGTGGCCTCGCTCCAGCCGCGGAATGCGCGGCGCTACCTGCCGCGGTGGGCGGTCCCGGTGGCAGTGGCGGTCGGCGTGCCGGTCATGGCCGGGCCGGTGGCCGTCATAGCGGCCGAGCACTTCGGCTGGACTCAGCAGGTGACTCCGGCCCTGTTCCTGCCGCTGGCCGTGGTCGCTGCGCTGGCGCTGGGCCTCGGCGCCATCGCGCTGCGGCGGGTGGAACTGGTCCCGCTGGCCGCCGAGGGCGGCCCCGAGGTCGACGAGGGCGTCCGGCGCAACACCGCTCGCGCGGTGGCGGGCGCGGTGGTCGGCATCGAGCTGCTCCTGCTGGCCGCGCTGGCCCTGGTGCTGAGCGACGAGCTGACCGGCAGCGTGGACGACTACAGGGCCTCGTCGATCCTGCTGTCGTGCGCCGCCGGCCTGGCCGTTGCCGCGGTACTGGTGTGGTGCGTGCTGGGCTGGTGGAAGCGGGTGCCGCCGCCCCAGTCGGCGCTCGTCCCGGCGGGGCCGAAGCCGCCCGAGCCGCCGTCCTTCCAGGCCTCGAAGATCGCATGAGCACCACCGCCCCCGGGCGCCCCCAGCCCGCACCCACGCTTCAGGTCGACCTGAGCTCGCCGACCCCGCCCTACGAGCAGCTGCGCGAGCAGATCGCCGGGCTGATCGCGACGGGCGGCTTGCTGGCCGGCGAGCGGCTGCCCCCGGTGCGCCAGCTCGCGGCCGACCTGGGCCTGGCCAGCGGCACGGTCGCCCGGTCCTATCAGGAGCTGGAGCAGGCCGGGCTGGTCGAGGGCCGGGGCCGGCACGGGACGATCGTCCAGGCGGCGACCGGGGCCGGGGCGCAGGACCGGTCCCGGCACCAGGCCCTGTCGGCCGCGGCCGAGAACGTGGCCAGCACGGCGCGCGAGCTAGGGCTCAGCGACGAGGCGGCGCTGGCCGCGGTGCGCAGCGCGCTGGCCCGCCTCCGCCCGCAGCAGGCCTGACCGCCGCCAGGCCAGCCAGGCTGGCCGGCCAGCCAGCCAGCCAGATCAGCCGGATCAGCCCGCGGCGCTGCCGACCACCTTGAGCGGGGTCAGCCGGATCACTACCCGTACCACCTCCGGCGGCAGGTCCAGGAACGCCTGGCCCCCGCCGGGCCCGTCGTACTTCTCGCCCAGCGCGACGGCCAGCGAGCGGCCCGGGTCCTCGGTCACCGTGGCGGTACCGCGGATCTCGATGTACCGCTCGATGTCGACCGGGTCCACGATGGTCAGGCTGGCCCGCGGGTCGCGGTCCAGGTTCAGCACCTTGCGGCGACCCGCTGCCGACGACATCACCAGGTCATCCCCGTCTTCGCCGACCCAGATCACCGAGGTCTGCGGGCTGCCGTCCGGGTTCACCGTGCCGAGGATGCCGGGGTTGCGGCCGCTGACGAGCGTGCGCGCGCTGGAGCTGAGCTTGACCGTCATGGCTCAGGAGCCTAGCCCTGGCCGGGATCCTGGCTCGCCGCCGGCTCGTCGGGGATGTAGAACATCCGCAGCTGCATCGGCCGCGCCCCCGGCGGCGCGTCCTGCGCGGAGTAGCCGTACCGGCCGAGCAGCGCGATGTAGTCGTCGAGCAGCGCGGCCAGGCCCTCGGCGGTGTAGTAGCCGCTGGCCCGCGAGGCCCTGGCCCACTGGCCGTGCTGGCGCATCTCCCTGAGGTACCGGTTGAACAGCTCGATCTCGCCGGGGATCTGCCCGGCGCGCCACTCGTCCAGGGCGGCCCGGTCCGCGGCGCTCAGGCTGTCGTAGTCCGGCTCCCGGTGGTCGACCGGGAAGGTGCGCCACCAGCGCTCGCGGCCGTGCGCGCGCTCGGGCACCTCCTCGATCACCCCGGCGTCGGCCAGGATCCGCAGGTGATAGCTGGTGGTCCCGGTGTTCTCGCCCATCGCCCCGGCCAGCGTGGTGGCCGTGGCGGGCCCGTGTTCGCCCAGGTGGCGCAGCATCTCCCGGCGCAGCGGATGCGACATAGCCTTCCACCGCTTGGCATCGCCGGTCACCCGGCGCGCGCTGACGCTCATGCGGTCAGCGTAGCAGCCATGCCGAGAAAATTATGCAGAAAATAATTTGCAAACAATTCTCGGCCCAGCCTACGGTGACCGCATGAGGACATCGCAGCTCCCGCCGGCCGACCGGGGTCCGGGCCGGCCGGACGGGCCTGACGCGGACGGGTCCGGCCCGGACGGGTCCCACGCGGACCGGGCCGGTCCGGCCCGGCCGAGCTGGGCCGGACCCGGCCGGCCGGCATCCGTCCGGCCGGCATCCGGGCCGGGTGAGTTCGGCCCGTGGGCGGGCGGGCCCGATCTGGCCGGGGAGTTCCTGGGCCGGCTCGGGGACGAGATCGACGACCGGGTGGCCGAGGTGCTGCCCGAGATTCTCCGTGAGCAGCCGGGCCGCCGGCCGGGACCGAACCTGGCGCTGGCCGCCTTCGGGCTGCTGGCCGCGCTGGCCGCCACCCTCGTGCTGCGCGACAGCGTGGCCGCGGTGTGCGTGATCTGGCCCTCGGCGGCCGTCCTCTGCCTGGCCGCGGCCCTGGCCGGAAGGCGCCGGCCATGAGCGGCGGGGCGGCCGTGGTCCGGAGGGCCCGGCTGATCGCGCTGGTCGTCGGCGGGTTCCTGCTGCCCTGGTGCGTGCTGCTCCTCCTCACGCTGCCCGCCACCGCCCGGGCCTCCCACTGGGCCCTGGCCTGGACCGGGCTGGACGCGGCCGAGGCCGCCGCCGCGCTGGCCACGGCCGTGCTCCTGGCCCGCGGCGACCGGCGGGCCAGCCTGGCCGCCATGGCCGGCGCGACCCTGCTGATCCTCGACGCCTGGTTCGACGTGTGCACCTCCGCGCCGGGCCCGGCTCAGGAACTGGCCATCGGCGAGGCAGTCCTGGTCGAGTTGCCGCTGGCGGCCGCCGCGATCTGGCTCGCGCTCCGGCTGCTGACCGGCCAGGACGAAGCCACCCGGCCGACCTCACATCCGCGCCTGCCGAGACGTCTGCTAGCCGACAACGCAGACAGCTCAGGAGGCCGAGATGACCGCCACCACCACAACGGGCACCAGCATCCACACCACGTTCGCCTCGCCCATCGGCCAGCTCACCCTGGTCGCCGACGCGGGGCGGCTCACCGGCCTGTACTTCCCGCATCACTGGTACCAGCCCGACCCCGCGACCTTCGGGATCCGGAGCGACCAGCAGTTCGGCGAGGCCAAGCGTCAGCTGGCCGAGTACTTCGCGGGGGAGCGGGACCGGTTCGACCTCCCGGTCGACGCGCGCGGCGATGAGTTCCAGCGCCGGGTCTGGGACCTGGTCAGCCGCATCCCCTACGGCCAGACCACGACCTACGGCGACCTGGCCCGCCAGCTCCCCGGCACGGTGCTGGCCAAGGACGTCGGGGCGGCGGTGGGCCGCAACCCGCTGTGCATCATCGTTCCGTGTCACCGCGTGGTCGGGAAGAATGGCGCCCTGACCGGATACGCGGGCGGGCTGGGCCGCAAGCGGTTCCTGCTGAACCTGGAGGAGCCGGCCGAGCCGCGCCTGGCCCGGCTGTGGTAGCCGGGCACCTCACGTTCTGCCGAGCGGGGACGTCTACACCACGTGACAGGGAAACAGCCATTCGAGGCCGTGGTCGCCGAGCACGGCGCGACGGTGCTGCGGGTCTGCCGGGCCATCCTGGGCCCGGCCGACGCCGATGACGCCTGGTCGGAGACGTTCCTGGCCGCGCTCCGCGCGTACCCGGACCTGCCGTCCGACGCCAACGTGGAGGCCTGGCTGGTCACCATCGCGCATCGCAAGGCGATCGACGTCACCCGCGCGGCCGCGCGACGCGCGGTCCCGGTCGGCGACGCTCCGCAGCGGCCCGCGGCGCAGCGGGCCGACGAGCGTGACCTGGACCTCCAGGCCGCCCTGGTCGCGCTGCCGCGCAAGCAGCGGGAGGCCGTGGCCTACCACTACCTGGGCGGACTGCCCTACACCGATGTCGCCGCCCTGATCGGCGGCAGTACCGATGCGGCCCGGCGAGCAGCCGCCGACGGGATCGCACGATTGCGCCAGACCTACGCGGCTGCGACGGTCGGGGAAGGAGAAGCCCGATGACCATGAACGACGAACCCGAGGCGGCCGACATGCTGGCCGCACTGTCCGAGGTGAGCCAGGCGGAACTGGCCGCGCTGCACGACCGGCTGGTGGCCGGCGCTGATGCCGGCGACCTGGTGGACGTGGCCTACCGCACGATCGACTCGCCGGTCGGCCCCCTGCTGCTGGCGGCGACCCCGCAGGGCCTGCTCCGGGTGGCCTACGACTCCGAGGACCACGACCAGGTGCTGGCCACGCTGGCCGAGCGGGTCAGCCCGCGGATCCTGAGCGCGCCTCGGCGACTGGACCCGGCCGCGCGGGAGCTCGACGAGTACTTCGCGGGTGCCCGGCGGCAGTTCGACCTGCCGCTGGACCTCAGCCTGTCGCGCGGCTTCCGGCTGACGGTGCTGAGCCACCTGCCCGACATCGGCTACGGCCAGACGGCGAGCTACGGGGCGGTGGCCGCGCTGGCGGGCCGGCCGCGCGCGGCCCGCGCGGTCGGCACGGCCTGCGCCACGAACCCGCTGCCGGTGGTGGTGCCGTGCCACCGCGTCATCCGCGCGGACGGCGATATCGGCCCCTACCTGGGCGGCCCGGCCGCCAAGCGGCTCCTGCTCGGCCTGGAGGCCGCCGCCTGACCGGCGGGGGACAGCTAGCGGCCGAGGCCGGGCGGCTCAGCTGAGCATCTGGACCGCGTAGGCGGCCAGCCAGTGCTCGACCATGTAGTCGTCCCCGACCACGTGCGGCAGCACCGCCGCCGCGTGGTCCCGCGCCGCCTTGAGCGCGGGCGCGATCCGCGCGTCGCCCGGCGGCAGGCTCTCGGCCAGCCGCCGCCAGCTCCAGGCCCGGGTGGCGTTCAGCCCGTGCAGGTGGGAGAAGTAGCCGTCGCTGGAGTCCGAGACGGTCACCGGGGTGAACAGGGTGGCCGGCTGGCCGGCCTCGATGCCGGGCAGGAACATGCCCAGCCAGTCGGCCAGCTCGGCCTGCGGCAGCACGCGCGCCATCAGCTCGGCCTCGGCCAGCGCCGGCGACAGGAAGTCGTGTCCCGACGGCTCCCAGCCGGCCGGGTAGATCAGGTCGGACCCGAACCACTCGTAGGCCCTGGCCGTGATCGCGTCCAGCAGCTGGCTGTCCCCGGCCCTGGCCCGCGCGGTCGCGTAGGGCAGCGCACGGGACATCCCGTTCGCGCTGTTCTCGTGCACGCCGTAGCGGACCGGGTAGGTCGGGCCGCCCAGCCAGTCCAGGTACAGGCCGGTGATCTTGTCGCCCAGCGGCGCCATGGCCGCGGCCCACTTGCGGCCGTACTGGTCATCCCAGGTCGCGGTCTCGTGGATCAGGGTCAGGGCCCAGCCCCAGCCGTAGGGGCGCTCGAATACCCGGCCGGGCCCGACGATGAAGTCCTCCTCGACGGCCAGCGCGACGGGCTCGAAGTGGGCCCCGAGGGCGACCCGGATCTCGTCGGCCGGGACCTCGCCGGGCGCTGTCCGCAGCAGCCGGACGAGCAGCCAGTGCATCTGCACGCAGGAGTGCCAGTCGAAGCTGCCGTAGAACACCGGGGTGCGAGCCCGGGGCCGGAACGGGAAGTCGCCGGGCGCGGTCATCTCATGCCAGACGCCGGCCGGGAACTCACGCTTGATGTTGGTCAGCGCAAGCCGCGCGTAGGACGCGGCCTCCACGCGCAGCACCTGCGACCAGTCATCCATGAGCCCCACTAAAGTCCTCCTCGCCGGCTGGCGCTCCCACAGGCAGGCTAGCTCTTACGGGCCCCGCCGCGGGACCGGTGATCGCGCTCGATCAGCTGCCGCATCTCGCCCAGCTGCCGGGCCGTCAGCGACGGTGCGGTGCCATTGACCAGGTCAAGCACGAAATCCGTCGAGGTGGCGACCTGCACCGTGGCGTGATGGATGCGCCCGATGCGGGACCGGGAATGGGTGAGCAGCACCACGCGGCGCACCGGTACCGGGTGCCCGCGGGCGCGCAGCAGTTCCTCGAGGGCGTCGGCGGGCTCGTTGAGCTGGACGCTGGGGGAGCGGCCGCGGGCGTCGGTGATCCGCCCCTGCTCCGCGAGGTTGCCGTAGTTGTCGTACTTGTCGAACCGCCAGTCGTCGCCGTCGCAGTGCACCGTCGCGTTGCGGTGCTTGACCTCGATGGCGACCACCCCGCGCGGGCCGAGCAGCAGGTGGTCGATCTCGCCGCGGCGGTTGCGGTAGCCGCGGATCAGCGTCCACTGGTCGTCCAGCCTGCGGTCCAGGCCGGTCGCGACCAGCTGTTCGCCGGTCAGGCCGGCGACCAGGATCTCCTCCCGGTCGGTGGCCCGGCCGGCCGCGTGCGGCGCGGGCGGCCGCGGGGCGTGCCGCTGCTCCCGGCGCACCGCCAGGGCCAGGCGCAGCCAGGTCAGCCACTGCCGCCGCGCCCGGGCCTGGTCCCGCGCCCGCCGGGCCCGCCGCAGGCCCGCATCGTGCCGGGTCAGCGCCTTGTCGAACCGGGACCGCTCCAGCTGCTCCGCCGACCGCTGCCGGCCGCGGACCTCGCTGAGCATCCGGCCGGGGTGATTGGACAACTCAACGACGCGCATGACCATCCACCCCCTTATGATCCCCGGTCCCCGGCGCCGCGGGCCAGCGGAGTGCGCCGGCCGGAAATCCGGTTGCCCTCGCCCGCGGCGCGTGGCACTCTCGGGCCTGGCCGACGCCGGAGCTCGCGGCCGAGCGGAAGGGAGGGGGCACATGGGGTCCTTCATGCATGCCTGCCTGCCATCCCGTACCGCTCGCCTGAGGAGCATCACCCGTGCCCGACCATGCCTATCCCCGCCGCGGCAAGCGGCGCTTTGACGACGAAGAGCCGACCTTCGCCCGGCGCGGCCGCCGCCGCGGGTTGCCCTCGCTCGAGGCCTGCGACGCCACCGACGGCCTGAGCGACGGCGACCGCTGGTCCACCTGGGACCAGTCCACGGCCAGTGAGCGCGGCCCCCGGCCCTACCCGGACTGGCTGATCACCGACCTGGCCGCGGCGGACACCGAGCTGGGCATCCTGAAGGCGGGCAAGGAAGCCGACGTCTTCCTGGTCCGCCGGGCCGTGCCCGGCACCGACCGGTCCTGCCTGCTGGCGGCTAAGCGGTACCGGTCGGCCGAGCACCGGATGTTCCGCCGCGACGCCGCCTACCTGGAGGGCCGGCGGGTCCGCGACTCGCGCGTGAACCGGGCCATGGCCGCCCGCAGCGTGGCCGGCCGGGAGATGATCGCCGTGCAGTGGGCCAGCGCCGAGTTCACCGCGCTGAGCCAGCTCTACCAGGCCGGCGTGCCGGTGCCGTACCCGGTCCAGGTGCTCGGCACCGAGGTCGTGCTGGAGTTCATCGGCGATCCCGACGGCACCGCCGCGCCGCGGCTGGCCGAGACCCGGCCCGGGCCCGGCGAGCTGGCCGCGATCTGGGCCCAGCTGGTTGACGCGCTGCTGATCCTGGCCGGGCACGGCCTGGCCCACGCCGACCTGTCCGCCTACAATCTGCTGCTGCACCGCGGCCGGCTCGTGCTCATCGACCTGCCCCAGGTCATCGACGTGATCGCGCACCCGCGCGGCGCCGAGTACCTGGACCGCGACGCGGCCAACGTGGCCCGCTGGTTCACCGCCCGCGGGCTGGCCGGCGTCACGCCCGCCCCCGAGGACCTGCCCGCCCTGCTGCGCCGGGAGGCCCGCCTCGGCTAGCGGCCCGGCCGTTACTCGTTATCAGTCCAGCGCAGCAGCTGGCTGGCCAGCTCCTGGTCGCCGTCCACGGCCAGGTCCCCGGCCAGGTGACGGCCGTAGAGCGCGAGCACCAGGTCGCTGGCCGTGCCCCGCAGCCGCGCATCCGGCTCCGCCGCGCCCGCCTGCTCCCGGGCCCTGGCGCCATCGCCGGACAGGCTGATCAGCCAGTCCGGGCCGCCGGCCGCGGTCAGCGCCACGGTGCCGGGCCGGTGCGGCCAGGGGCCCATGCTGGCCAGGCCCACGGTCAGGAACTCGCCGATGCCGTCGGCCGCCACCTCGGCCGGCAGCGCCCGGGCCCGGCCGGCCGCCTCCTGGGCGTCGAACGCGTGCACCCCGGCCTCCTGCACCTGGTGCCGGGCCACCGCACCGGAGGTCATCGGCGCGCCCGACTCCGGCCACCACGTCCAGCACGGCCGGTCCGGCCCCGCCGCGCGCAGCGTGTCGAGCAGCGCCACCGTGGCCCCCGCCGACCAGGCCATCAGGTCGTCGCCCGGCGTGCGGTCCGCCTGGTCCCCGCCGGGCGGCCCGTCGGCCGGGCCCGCCGTGACCGCCGCGGCCCAGAAGAGCTGCACCTCGCCCAGGTGGCTGACCAGGTCGCGGACGGACCAGTCCGGGCAGCCCGGCACCCGGGCGGTCAGGCCCGCCTCGTCCACCGCGGCGCGCAGCGCCGCCGACCGGTCCTCGATGAGCGTCAGCCACTCGGTAAACGTCGGGTTCGTCATACGGCTACTCCTATCAGCCCCGGCCGACAGTCCGGGCCCGTTCCGGGCTGCGCCAGGCCCCGGTGTGCCAGGCTGATCTCCGGGCCGCGCCGCGGGGGGCGCGCGGACGGGGACGGACCGATCAGTGACGTGGCAAATCGGCTCGCAGTGGCCGGCCAGGGCGGGCAAGACGATCAAGGGCATGTTCGTCGCCCTGGCCCTGGTGCTCACCCTGTCCAGGGAGCCGGACCCGCTGTCGACGTTGCTGGCGCTGGCCGGGGCGGTGCTGGCCTTCACGCTGGGCGAGGTCTACGACGCCGCCATCGAGGAGCAGATCAGGAACCGCCGCGACCTGCGGGCCACCGAGTTCCGGGCCATCGCGGCGGAACAGTCGTTCATCTGCGTCGGCGCCCTCCCGGCGGTGGCGATCTACGCCTTCGCCGTGGCCGGGCTGATCAGCACCCCGCTGGCCGACAACGTCACGCTCTGGACCGGCGTCGCGCTGCTCGGCGGCCTCGGGGCGGTGATGGGCCGCCTGGCCGAGGAGACCCTGATCCGCTGCGTCCGCTACGGCACCGAGACCGCGCTGGTGGGCGTGCTGATCGTGGTGCTCAAGGTGGCGGTGAAGAAGATCTGACCCCGGCCGGGCTAGCCGAGGGCCAGCCGTGGGCTAGTCGCCCTTCACCTGACGGCCGCCGGTCCAGACCCCGGTGACCCGGTCCGGGCTGGCCAGGATCGAGATGTCCGCCAGCGGGTCGCCGTCCACCGTGATCAGGTCCGCGTCGTAGCCGGCCGCCAGCACCCCGCTGCGCGGCGCCTGCGGCCCCAGCGTGCGCGGCGCGGTCGCGGTGGCCGCCTCGATCGCCGCCAGCGGCGTCATGCCCAGCGCCACCAGGTGCACCAGCTCCGAGCCGTTGGTGCCCCACGAGTTGCGCCGGTCCAGGCCCGTCACGCTGATGTCGGTGCCCATGGCCACCGTGACCCCGCGCTCGATGGCCAGCGCCGTCGCCTCGGCGTGGGTCCGGGCGATCGCGGTCAGCTTGGCCGCCGCGTAGGGCGGCACCTGGTCCAGGTCGGCCAGGATCGACTCGACGATGCTGCGGGTCGGCACCAGGATGGCCCCGGTCTCCCGCATCGCGTCGCACGCCTCCTCGTCCAGGTAAGTGCCGTGCTCGATGGTGGTCACCCCCGCCTCCAGCGCGGCCATGATCCCCGGCTTGCCGTGGCAGTGCGCGGCCACCGCGCGGTCGGCCAGCCCGGCCACCTCCACGATCGCGCGCAGCTCGGCCCCGGTGAACTGCTGGTGGATCGGGTGGTCCACCTCCGACAGCACCCCGCCCGAGGCGCAGATCTTGATCACCGCCGCGCCCCGGCGCAGCTGCTCGCGAACCGCCCGCATGCACTCCGCGATGCCGTCGGCCAGCCGCAGGTCCCCGTCGGTGCGGCTGAAGTCCTCCACCCAGGACAGCGGGTAGCAGTGCAGGTCGCCGTGGCCGCCGGTGGTGCTGAGCACCGAGCCCGCCGCGTAGATGGCCGGCCCGTCCAGCGTCCCCTCGCGGACCACCCGGGCCAGGTAGACGCCGAGCCCGCCGACCTCGCGCACCGACGTGACCCCCGCGCGCAGCGCGTTGGCCAGGTCACGCGCGCAGCGGGCGGCCCGCACCGCCACCGGCTCCTGGGCCAGCCGGGCCAGGTCCAGCGACCGGCTGCCCATGAAGTGCCCGTGGCAGTCCCACAGCCCCGGCAGCACCGTCGCCGCGCGCCGCGCCGTCCGGCCTTCGGTCGCGGGCGCGCCCGCCGCCGGCCCGGCATAGCTGATCGTCGCGCCGTCGATCACCACCGCGGCATCCCGGACCGGCTCGCCCCGGCCCGGGATCAGCAGCTCCGCATCGATCCGCTCCATGCGTCTCCTTCCGCGCACCACGCGTGCCCGTCAATAGCTTCTTAACAATGGTTGACCGGCCGATCCGTTATGCGGCCGCCGGCCACTCCCGCCGGTCGCCTCCCTGACCCCGGGTCGGCCGCATCCGGCAGCCCGTATGGGTAAGCAGAGCGTGCTTTGTGTGACTCAAGGGTGACACGATGCCAATTTTTCGCACCCGATGGGTCCTCAGGACTCCGTATCTCGTCACTAATGCGCTATACAAGTCTCAGTGCGAGCGAGCGAGCCACCGTCAGGGGAGAGGACACCGTCGCTGCCCGGCCGACGGGTCGTGCACGACGGCGTGAGCCGTCTTCGCCAGTGGTACGCTGCCGCGCCGCTGTGGCTCAAGGCCGTCCTCCTCGTCGTCCTGCTCCTAGCCACGCCCCTCGCCGTCCCCGCCGCCCTGATCTTTGCCCCGTACGCGCTGTCGACCAGCAACCGTAGCGTCTGGGCCTCGCTGTCCGTCGCCGTGTGGGGCCTGGTCGCGGTGAACCTGTTCGTCGGCGGCCAGACCGGCCCCCGGTACCTGCTGACCTTGCTGCCGCTCGCGGTGGCCGGGCTGGCCCACGTCGGTCCGCTCGGGCGCCGGACGGTACCGTGCCGGACTACCGCCTGGACGCTGCTGTGGTCGCTGCCGGTCGGCATCCTGGCCTTCCACCTGATTGGCCGCTACGCCTATGTCGGGCCCGGTCTGGCCTGGTTCATCGCCCTGCTGGTCCTCGGCAGCCGGATGATCGGCGCCTGGCGGGCCGGCCAGGGCGAGATCAGGCAGCAGGCCCGCGGCGGCGCACCCGGCGTGCCTCAGCCC
>JBOHCO010000259.1:0-3452 GCA_050698895.1 Streptosporangiaceae bacterium | reverse complement strand
GCCCGAACGGCGCAGGCAAGACCTCCACGATGCGGCTGATCCTGGGGCTCGACCGGCCGACGGTCGGCCAGGTCACCATCAACGGCAAGCCGTTCGGCCGGCTGGCCGGGCCGATGGGCCAGGTCGGCGCGCTGCTAGAGGTGAAGGCGCTGCACGGGGGCCGGAGCGCGTACAACCATCTGCTCTGCCTGGCCCAGACGAACAACCTGCCGTCCAGCCGGGTGGATGAGGTGCTCGCCCTGGTCGGGCTGGCCGAGGCTGCCCAAAAGCGGACCAGGGGCTTCTCGCTGGGCATGGGGCAGCGGCTGGGCATCGCCGCCGCGCTGCTGGGCAACCCGCAGATCCTGATGTTCGACGAGCCGACCAACGGGCTGGACCCGGAGGGCATCTTGTGGATCCGCGACCTGATGAAGGCGCTGGCCGCCGGGGGCCGGACGGTGGTCGTGTCCAGCCACCTGATGTCGGAGATGGAAAACATCGTCGACCACGTGCTGGTGATCGGCAGGGGCAAGCTCATCGCCGACTGCACGGCCGATGAGTTCATCGCCGCGGGCGCGCAGCGCAGCGTCCGGGTGCGCACGCCGCAGCCGGAGGAGCTGGCCAGGCTGGTCGCGGCGGCCGGCGGCACGGTCAGAGACGACGGCGCGGGCGTGGTCGTGGTGTCCGGTCTGGAGACCGGCAGGATCTCGGATCTTGCCTTCGAGAACGCGGTCCGGCTGGACGAGCTCGCGCCGGTGCACGTGTCGCTGGAGCAGGCATTCATGGAGCTGACCGCCGCCAGCGTGGAGTTCCGCGCGGACGTGCCGGATCAGCGGATACCGACGGAAAGGGTTTTCTGACATGACTGCTATACAGATCGCGACGCCGAGCGTGAGCTCGCTGTCTTCACCGGTGAGCAAGGTGACCTTCGGCGGCGCGCTGCGCTCGGAGCTCACCAAGCTCCGATCGGTGCGGTCTACCCGCTGGACGCTGCTCGCCATGATCGTGCTCACGGTCGGCCTCGGCGCGATCGCCACTTATGGCCAGACCAAGGCTCATCGCGTACCGTACTTCGACCCGACGGCTTGGAGCCTAGGTGGCGTCTGGCTGACCGAGCTGATGATCGGGGTGGTCGGCACGCTCGTTATCACCTCGGAGTATTCCACCGGGATGATCCGCACCTCGCTGACCGCCTTGCCGCAGCGGGGCCTGTTCCTGGCCGCGAAGGTCGTCGTGCTCGCGGCGGTGGCGTTCGTCGCCGGACTCATGGCCAGCGTCGCGGCGTTCTATGTCGGCCAGGCGATCATGTCGTCGCACCACATCAGCACGACGATCGGCCATCTCGGCGTGGTGCGGGCCATCATCGGCGGGGCGCTGTACCTGACCGTCGGCGGGCTGCTGGCCTTCGGCATCGGGCTGCTGATTCGGCACACCGCCGGCGCGCTCGCCACCGCGGTCGCGGTGCTATTCCTCTTGCCGATAGCGGGAGACCTGCTGCCGCGCGGCTTGCAGAACCACGTCGACAAGTGGCTGCCCACGGCCGCCGGGGCGCAGATCTGGACGGTCGACCACGCACCGCACCTGAACTCGGCGTCGCCGATCGGCGCCAGCGGTCCGATGTTCTCCCCGTGGGTCGGCTTCGCGGTGTTCTGCGGGTACGCGGCCATCGTCGTCGCCGCCGGGCTGATCTTGTTCCGCAGGCGGGACGCGTAAACGCCACGTGGGGCCTCGCCAGCAATGAGCAACCGCCAGGGCTGGCCGGGTGAGAGGCCGGCCAACCCTGGCGGGCTCCGGCCGGTTGCTATCCGGATCGCCCCGATGGCAGACAGCACAGTTTGTTTCCAGATGAAGGAGGACGCCATGATCCAGTTCAAATCCCCGCGCTGGCGGTGGGCGGTGCCGGCGGTCGGGCCCGTTCTCATCGGCGGCGTGCTGGCCGGAGCGCTCATCGGCAGCGCGTCGGTCGCACCGCTGCTTGCCCCCCGCACGCCCGGCCAGCTCCTGGCCGATGTCAGCGCCAGCGGCCATGCCGAGCTCCAAGGGACTGTGGTGGAGACCGCCTCGCTTGGCCTGCCGAGCCTGCCGTCATCGATCGGCAACAGCTCGGCCGGCGACGGGAGCTCGCTGTCTTCATTGCTGGCTGGGTCGCACACGGTGTGGGTCTGGTCCGGCGGACCGGAGCACTTCCGGCTGGCGGTGCCGGGGAGGCTCAGCGAGTCCGACCTGGTCCGTGACGCAAACACGGTCTGGGAGTGGCAGTCGGCGTCGGGCACGGCGACCAGGTACACGCTCTCCCGCGCGGAGGCGGCCAGCCCGTCAGTGAACCCGCCGATCACACCGCAGCAGGCCGCGCAGGAAGCGATCGCCGCCGTGGGACCGGGCACCGCGGTCAGCACGGACCCCGGCGTCAGCGTCGCCCGGCAGCCGGCCTATGAGCTGGTGCTGGCGCCGAAGGACCACCGGTCGCTGATTGGCCAGGTACGGATAGCGGTGGATGCCGCCAACGGCGTGCCGTTGCGGGTAGAAGTCTTCGCACGCGGCGCGAAGTCCCCGGCGATCCAGGTCGGGTACACGCAAGTCCGGTTCACGGCCCCGGCGCCCAGTGAGCTCACCTTCACCCCGCCGCCGGGAGCGACGGTGCGGCAGGGCCGGTCACCCCACGCGCCGAACACGCGGTAAAAGACCAGCGGTTGGCGACGATCGGCAGCGGCTGGATGACCGTGGTCAAGGCCCCCGCATCCGTGCTCACCTCGGCGGGCAGCGCGGGGGGGATCGTGGACGGGCTGTTTGGCTCGGCAGCCCGGGTGTCCGGCCCGTGGGGCAGCGGGCAGCTGATCCGCACCAGCCTGGTCAACGTGCTGATGACCGGCAACACGATCTATGAGGGCGCCGTCGATCCCAGCGTGCTGTATGCCGCGGTGGGACATGGCTGACCTGGCGATCTCCTCTAGCGGGCTGATTAAGCGGTTCCGCGGCGGGCAGGTGGCTGTCGATCACGTCGGCCTGGGCGTGCCGCACGGGTCCGTCTACGGGTTCCTGGGCCCGAATGGTTCAGGCAAGACCACCACGATCCGGATGCTGCTCGGCCTCGCGTTCCCCACCGCGGGCACTGCCGCCCTGCTGGGCACGCCGATGCCGGCGGGTTCGACCCGGGTGCTGCCCCTGGTCGGCTCGCTGGTCGAAGGACCTGCCTTCTACCCGTTCCTGTCCGGGACCGCGAACCTGGCCCGTTACGACGCCGCAGACCGGACCGCCGACCCTGCCACCGCGCCCGCCAGGATCGCGGTGGCGCTGGAACGGGTCGGGCTCAGCGCCGCCGCGAGGAAACGGTACCGTGCCTACTCGTTCGGGATGAGGCAGCGGCTGGCGATCGCGGCCAGCCTGCTGCGCGACCGGGAGCTGATCATCCTGGACGAGCCGACCAACGGCCTGGACCCGCAGGGCACCCGGGAGGTCCGGACGCTGATCCGGCA
>JBOHCO010000258.1:0-12865 GCA_050698895.1 Streptosporangiaceae bacterium | reverse complement strand
AGGAGATCATCGGCCGGCTGGACGCGGCCGAGGCCGAGCTGGCCGCGCACGTGGGCTTGCGCGAGGGCCGGGTCCGGCTGGCCGCCTTCCCGTCGGCGCTGGGCACGATCGTGCCCGCCGCGGCGGCCCGCCTGGAGGCGGAGACGCCGGGCATGGACCTGATGCTGACCGAGGCCGAGCCGCCCGAGGCGATCCGCATGCTGCGGGCCGGATACGTGGACGTGGCGCTGGTGTTCCAGCACTACCAGCAGGACACTGACCCGGAGCCGCCCAGCGCGGCCGAGGAGGGAACCCGCGGCCGCCTGCTGCTCGACGAGCCGGTGCACCTGGTCACGGCGGCCGGCTCGGGCCACTCGGCGGCCGCGCACTGGCCGGCCCACCACGCCTCAGGCGGTTCGGCCGCTGGCGGTCATGGCGAGCCGGCCGACGGTCAGCTCGAGGCGGACCTGGCCGCCTACGCACAGCACCGCTGGATCGCGGGCTGCGAGCGTTGCCGCAGCTACCTGATCCGGCAGTGCGCGCGGGCCGGGTTCACGCCCAACGTGGCCTTCACCACCGACGACTACGTCGCGGTCCAGGCCCTGGTCGCGGCCGGGCTCGGGGTGACCACGCTGCCCGGCCTGTGCCTGCGCGCGGCCCGGCACCCGGGGATCACGGCCGCCGCCCTGCCGGGGGCCCGGCGGCACGTGTTCGCCATCACCTACGGCGACCCGCCCGACCCGCCGGCCACCGCCCGCCTGCTCGACGTGCTGGCCCAGGTGGCCGGGGCCAGCACCGGCGACCACGTGCCCGCCTGAGCCCGGCGCCCGCCGCCTCGCCCCCTGCCTCTTGCTGTTATCACTCTCTTCTTGCTGTTACCAGCGGATCAGGGTCGCCTCATGCTCTCCGTCAGATGGCCTTGGCCTGGCCCTGCCAGTACGGGTCGCGGAGCCGGCGCTTGATCAGCTTGCCGCTCGGGTCACGGGGCAGCGCGGCCACGAAGTCGATGGACCTGGGCCACTTCATCCGGGCCAGCCGTCCCTCGAGCGAGGCCAGGATGTCGGCCGCCAGCGCGTCGCCCGGCTCCGCGCCCGGCAGCGGCTCGACCACCGCCTTGACCTGCTCGCCCCACTCGGCGTCCGGGACCCCGAAGACGGCCACGTCGGCCACGGCCGGATGCATGATGATCTCGGCCTCGATCTCGGCCGGGTAGATGTTCGCCCCGCCCGAGATGATCATGTCGGACTGGCGGTCGCAGAGGAACAGGAAGCCGTCCTCGTCCAGGTAGCCGATGTCGCCCACGGTGAAGAATCCGCCTCGCCGGCTGGCCGCGGTCTTGCCCGGGTCGCCGGAGTACTCGAAGTCTGTCGTGTCCATCTTCATGTACACGACGCCCGGCTGGCCCGGCGGGCGGCTGTTCCCGTGGTCGTCAGTGATCATGATCTCGCTGACCGGCCAGGCCGTCCCGACCGTGCCGGGGTGGGCCAGCCAGTCCTGCGGGGTGGCCAGCGTGCCGCCGCCCTCGGTGGCCGCGTAGTACTCGTAGATGCAGGGCCCCCACCAGTCCAGCATGGCCCGCTTGATGCCCTCCGGGCACGGCGCGGCCGCGTGCAGCAGCCAGCGCATTGACGACAGGTCATAGCGGCGCCGGGTCTCCTCCGGGAGGCTGAGCAGCCGCTTGAACTGGGTGGGCACCATGTGCGAGTTCGTCACCCGGTAGCGCTCGGTCAGGGCCAGGGCCTGCTCGGAGTCCCAGGAGTCCATGCACACGATCGTGTGCCCCATCTGGAGCGCGCCGCCGCCGAACACGGTCACGGCGGTGTGATAAACGGGTGAGGTCAGCAGGTGCGCGTTGGGCTGGCCGTCGGTCACGCCGAACAGCATCGGCAGCAGCGCGCCGAGATCAGCGGCCTCGTCCGGGGTGAGGCCGGACAGCGCCCGGCGGACGCCCTTGGGCCGGCCCGTGGTGCCCGAGGTGTAGTGCATGGTCGCGCCCGCGGTCCGGGCGGCCGGGGTGCTGGCCGGCTGACCCCGCCGCAGCTCGGCCACCGGTGTGAAGCCAGGAATCTCGCCATAGCTGAATCGCGCCGGGACGGCCCGGCCCGCCGCGGCCAGCTCGTCCCCGGCCAGGTCCGCGGCCGCCGGTCCGGCCTCGGCGAAGCGCTCGTGGGCGAAGAACGCCCTGGCCCCGGAGTCCGCGATCAGGTAAGCGATCTCGGGCGGGGTGAAATGCCAGTTGATCGGGGTCAGGTACCAGCCGCCCTGGAGCGCGGCCAGGTAGATCTCGAACGCCGCCGACGAGTTCGGCAGCAGCGCGGCCACGCCGTCACCGGGACGCAGGCCCGCGGCCTGGAGACCGCTGGTGATCTGGTTCACCCGGCCGAGCAGGTCGCCCGCGCGGACCTCGGTGCCATCGGGATCGATGACCGCGATCCAGCTCGGATCCTGCTCCGCGCGACGCCAGAAACCCACCGCTACCTCCCGGACTCGTTGCCCCGAGTAGAGCATGCCGCCGCTACCCCGGCAAGATCGTTAAGCCTCGATCATCTCGTCGTCATAGGCCGGCTCGTACGGCTTCACCGACCGCCACAGCAAGACGATGCCGAGGATCAGCGCCAGGCCGCCGCCCGCCAGCCCGATCAGCGGCCCGAGGTCCTGGACCCAGGTGATCAGCGGGTGGGCCTTGTTCGCCTCGGCCACCGCGGCACGGACGCTGCGCGGGGTCTCGGCCAGGGTGCCGGCCAGCAGCACCAGCCGGGGCGTGCCCGAGGCGCTCTCCAGGTCCGTCCGCTGGCGCAGCACCATGTTCACCGGGATCCCGGTGACCGGGTCGACCCAGTAGGTGGTGGTCTCGGTCAGGTACTCGGGCAGCGTGACGTCGCCCTCGTTGGGCAGCCCGGCCAGCTGGGCGGGCAGCGTCTGCTGCCCGACCTTGACCCGGGTGATCTGGTCGGTGAACTTGTCCACCGCGATGCCGTCGACGGTGGCCGTGCCCGCGAACCGGAACGGCACCGGCCGGCGCAGGGTCACGTCATAGACCTGGTAGGTCCGGTGCGCGGTGCTGAACGGGAAGCGGTAGCCCAGCCCGGACTGCCGCACCTGGCTGCTGGTTCCCACCGACGCGCCGCAGCAGTTCCGCAGCGCCCCGGTGCGCCGGTCGAAGGCCACCACCCGGGACTGGCGGCTGATCAGCGTCCTGCGGGTGTCGTCGTCCAGCGCGGTGAAGCTGGACCAGACCGCCGTCGACGTTGAGCCCGCGCTCACGTTGCCCTCGATCGTGATGATCTCGGTGGCCCGCGTGTCGCGGAAATCCTCCAGGCTGGAGGAGTTGAAGTAGGTGAGCCCGGTCCCGGTGAGCGTGGTCACCGAGTACTCGTTGAGCGGGAACTTGATCACCTGCCCGGGCACCCAGAGCCGCAGCAGGGCGGCCAGGGTCACGAGGAAGGCGCCGAGCGCCGTCAGAGTCAGGCCAGCGGCACGACGCATAGATCCTCCCGGCGGGCTTCGCCAGCGACCCAGTGGTCGACCCCGCGTCCTCGGGAGACCAATAACGCCCTCGGACCCGGTTCCGATTCAGTACGTTATCAGGACACATACCGGGTACCTCGCGTTAACCGGAGGGCGATCGTGACACGCCTGGGTCTGATCATCGCGTCCATCGTCACCGGCATGGTCCTGGCCACCGGGGCCGCCTACGGAGTCGCCGCGCTGGCTGCCCCGGCGCAGACGCCGGCCAACCAGAACCTCTACAACTACGGCGCGCCCTGAGCCTGCGCTTTCGCGCCGACGACGGACTCCACCGCGACCTCGGGCAGCAGCCTCTCGTAGGTGACCAGGTCGACCCGGCCCGACAGCCCGGCCGTCGCGGCCAGGCTGACCGCGTGCCGCAGGCTGTCGGGCCAGGACCAGCCCAGCGTGACGCCGGGAACGAACCCGGCCACTAGCGCGTCGCGGGACATCCGCGGCCCTGGCTCCGGCCGGCCGGACGGCCCGCCCCCCGGCTGGCCCGGCAGCGAGCCGTCCAGCCGGGCACGCCATTCCTGCTCGCCCGTCAGCACGGTCACCGCCGAGCCCGACATCGTGACCACCGCGCCGACCCCGGCGGCGACCATCTCGGCCGGGCGGCCAGGGTCTTCGCCTGACGAGTCCTCGCCGGATGGGTACTCGCCGGATGGGTACTCGCCCGATGGGTACTCCGGGATGACCAGCGCCGGCCGGCGGGCCACCCCGTGGGCCAGCGCGCTGCCGCCCGCGTCCAGCACCACCGGCACCCCGGCCTCGGCCGCGTAGGTGGCGAACGTGGCGAAGGTCTCCGGCGGCAGCGCGTCGGGCACCCCGCCGCACAGCACCGCGCCGCTGGCGCCCTCGATCAGCGCGCGGTAGTCGGCGGCCAGGCGGCCCAGTTCCTCGGTCGTGATGAAAGGCGACGGCTCGGCGAAGCTGGTCGTCGTGCCGGTCGACACGTCGGTCACCTCGACGACCCGGCGCGATTCCATGGCGATCGGCGTGAACTGGGTCGGCACGCCCACCCGGGACAGCTCGGCCTTGATCAGCTCGCCCGCGGTGCCGCCGGTCAGGCCCGCGGCCACCACCTCGTGGCCGAACGTGTGCAGCATCCGGGCGACGGCCGGCCCGCGGCCCCCGGCCCGGTAGGTGACCCGCCCGACCGGGTGCGACTGGCCGGGGACGATCCGCTTCGTCTCATAGCTGACGTGCACAGCCGGGTCGAGCGTGACGACGACGATCATTGCCCGCAGCATAGGCGCAGCGGCCGTCTGCTCAGGCTCAATCCCGCCGCCCGCGCGTGATCCGGCCCGGCGCGGGCGGCCCGGCGCGGGCCGCTCACCGGGCCGATAGCCGGGCGGATATCCCGGCCGATAGCCTGGCGGACATGCGCTCCGCGGTGATCAGCGTCGTCCTCGACGTCTGCGCCGTGCTCGCCTTCGTCGCCATCGGGCGGCACACCCACCACGACGGCGACAGCCTGGCGGGCGTGCTCTACACGGCCGGGCCGTTCCTGGGCGGGCTGGCCATCGGACTGCTGGCCGTGCGGGGCTGGCGGCGGCCGCTGGCCCTGGTGCCGACCGGGCTCGGGGCCTGGCTGGGCGCCGCCGCCGCCGGCATGGTGATCCGCGTGCTGGCCGGCCAGGGCACCGCGGCGGCGTTCATCGTGGTGGCGCTGGCCTTCCTGGGCCTGTTCATCCTCGGCTGGCGCATCGTGGTCCGCATCGTCGCCACCCGCCTCAACGCCGCCCACTGACCCCGCGCGCCGCCCCCCGCGCGCCGCCCCAAGCACGCCGCCCGCGCGCACAGCCCTCATCCGCCCCGCGCCGTATCCTTGCCACCCGGCCGGGCCGGGTTTTAGACTGAACATTCAGTCAAAGCAAGACAGGCTGGCATGACAGGCTGGTCAGTGCCATGACCGGCGCACGCGGGGCGACCCGGTGACCGACAGGAACAGGCAGGCCAGGGCATGACGCCACTGGAAATGATCATCAACGACCAGGAACAGATCTTCACCCGCCGTCAGCCCGAGTCGCGCCGCCTGGCCGACCTGGCCGCGAGCAAGCTGGCCGGCGGGGTGACCTCCAGCTGGCAGATCACCCGCCCGCAGCCCGTCTGGCTGAGCCACGGGCAGGGATCCAAGATCTACGACGTCGACGGCAATGAGTACGTCGACCTGCACGGCGGCTACGGCGCCGGGCTGGCCGGGCACGGGCACCCGGCCATCGTCGAGGCGGTGCGCTCCCAGGTCGGCTTCGGCACCCACTTCGCCCAGCCGACCCGGACCGCGATCGCCGTGGCCGAGGAACTCTCGCGCCGGTTCGGGCTGCCCCAGTGGCGGTTCGCCAACTCCGGCACCGAGGCGACCATGGACGCCGTCCACCTCCTGCGCGCCATCACCGGCCGCGACCTGATCATCAAGGTCGAGGGCTGCTACCACGGCCACCACGACTCGGTGCAGGTCTCGGTCTGCCCGGACGAGGACGACGGGATCGGGCCCGCCGACCGGCCCAACAGCGTCCCGTCCAGCACCGGGATCCCCCGCGCCATCACCGACCTGACCCTGATCGTGGGCTTCAACGACCTGGCCGCCGTGGACCGCGTGCTCACCGAGCACCGCGGCCAGGTCGCGGGCATGATCCTCGAGCCGATCATGATGAACGCGGGCATCATCAAGCCGGAGCCGGGCTACCTGGCCGGCCTGAAGGACCTGCTGCACGCCCACGGCGCGCTGCTCACCTTCGACGAGGTCAAGACCGGGCTGACCTCCGGGCCCGGCGGCGCGACCGGCCTGACCGGCGTGCTCCCGGACATCATCGCCCTGGCCAAGGCCATCGGCGGCGGGGTGTCGGTGGCCGCGATCGGCGGCACCCAGGAGGTCATGGCCCACGTGGCCAACGGCGATTACGAGATGGTCGGCACCTTCAACGGCAACCCGCTGGCCATGGCCGCCACCCGCGCGATGATCTGCGAGGTGGCCAGCGCCGAGGCCTACGAGCGGCTGGAGAAGCTGCGACTGCTCGCGGTCGAGGGCCTGGAGCGCGAGATCGCGCGTAACAACCTGCGAGCCCACGTCGTTTCTGTAGGTGCGAAAGGTTGCGTGGTGTTCTCGGCCGAGCCGGTCCGCGATTTCCGCGGGTTCCTCGAAGTCGAGGACGACTACAGCCACGCGCACTGGCTGTTCCAGCACAACGGCGGGGTCTTCCTGCCCCCGTGGGGAAAGAGCGAGCAGTGGCTCATCTCGGTCCAGCACGACGAGGCAGATATCGACAGGTTCGTAGCTAATTTCGGGACGTTCGCCGCCGCGATGGGAAGACTATAAGCGGACTGTCAATCGCGAGCTAGCCTCGGTTTGTTACCTGGCTGGTCTTGCGCTGGTGGGCCGGCCAGAGAATCCTAGGCAGATACAACTTGTTGGCTGACTGTTCAATCAGGAAGGTGGGGGGTAGATGCACCCACGAGAGGGCTGGCAAGCCGACGGGCGCCGTCGGGTGCAAGGCCTCTCCAGGCGGGCGGCCCTGCAGCGCGGTGCCGCCGCCGCCCTGGTGGCGGGTGGCGCCGGCGGCCTGCTGGACGCGTGCGCTCCCTTCCTGACCGGCGCCCAGACGGTGCCGCTGCCCCGGCCCGCCAACCCGGTGACCTGGCCGACCGGCGACCTCAAGCCCATCGCCAGCGGGCTCAAGCCGGAGACCGGGGCGACCTTGCAGGTCTACAACTGGGTCGCCTACGTCAACCAGGCCTGCGTCAACCACTTCGCCAAGAAGTACAACTGCAAGGTCCAGGTGACCACGTTCAACACCATGAACGAGGCCATAGCCAAGCTGAAGAGCGGGCTGTCGTTCGACGTGTTCATGGGCGTGACGGTCGACGTGCTCGGGCAGCTCATCGCTTCCAAGCTGCTCAAGCCGCTGAATCACAGCTACATCCCGAACATCGCCCAGGCCTGGCCCGACTTCACCAACCCGTTCTACGACCGGGGCTGGCAGTACACGGTCCCGTACACGATCTACACGACCGGGATCTCCTGGCGCAAAGACCTCGTGCACGAGAACCCGTACGCCATGAAGAACGGCTACGCGATGCCGTGGCAGTCCAAGTACAAGGGCAAGGTCGCGATACTCGACGATTACCGCGAGGGCATCAGCCTGGGCCTGATGAAGAACGGGATCTACGACCTCAACACGACCAGCAAGGCCCGGATCGACCTGTCCCGGCACACGCTTCAGGAGCTGGACCAGCTGGTCAACCTGCATATCGACAACAACGACTACACCGAGGTTCCCGACGGCCAGACCTGGATCCACCACGCCTGGTCGGGTGACATGGCGGCGGCGCCGTACTACATGCCCAAGGGGGTCCCGGTGGAGGTGGTCGGCTACTGGTTCCCCACCGACGGCCGCGGCCCGGTGGCCAACGACACCAACACCGTCCTGGCCTCGGCCAAGAATCCGGTGCTGGCGCATCTGTTCCTCGATTACTTCCTGGACCTCCACAATGCGCTGGAGAACATCAGCTTCAACGGCTACATGCAGCCGCTCAACCAGATCACGCCGCAGCGGCTGGTCAAGGAGAAGCTGCTGCCGCCGAGCCTGATGTCCACCGCCGTGCTGCCCTCTTACTTCCGCCGCGGGGTTGGCGAGCTACAGCTGCCGGTGGACGCCGACGCACTGTGGCAGCAGGCCTGGCTCGTCGCTAGCAACGGGATCTGATGCCATGGCCACCCGCATGCCGCAGCTGCGCACCGACCGGCCCGGAGGCGGGGACCACGCCCGCCAGTCCCGCCCGTTCTGGATCGCGCTGGCCCTGCCCGGCATCCTGTGGCTGGCGGTCCTGTTCATCGTGCCGTTCTACGCCGTGCTGTCGATCGGCGAGGGCAAGCTCAACAAGCTGTTCGAGTCGCCGGTCGCGGTCTATAACCCGCTGCACTGGAGCTCGGCCAACCTGGTCAACGTCTGGCACGACATCTTCGGCGCCGACTCGTTCGCCGGGCCTATCGTGCTGCGGACCATCATCTACGTGGCCGTCGCGTCCGCGCTGTGCCTGATCATCGGCTACCCGGCGGCGTACTTCGTGAGCCGGTTCGCGGGGCGGCGCAAGGGCCTGTTCCTGCTCCTGCTGATCGCGCCGTTCTGGATCAGCTACATGATGCGGATGCTGGCCTGGATCGACCTGCTGCAGACCAACGGCTACGTGAACAAGGTGCTCACCTCCCTGCACATCGTCGGTACCCCTGTGAACTGGCTGGGCGGGCACTCGTACACGGTGATCCTGGGGCTGGTCTACGGCTACATCCCGTACCTGATCCTGGTCCTCTACGCGTGGCTGTACCGGATTGACCCCTCGCTCATCGAGGCCGGCCGCGACCTCGGGTTCAGCCGGTTCAGGACGTTCGTGCGGGTCACGCTGCCGCTGTCGCGCCAGCCCATCCTGACCGCGTTGCTGATCACGGTGCTGCCGATGATCGGCGACTACTTCACCAACACACTGCTGTCCGCGGCGCCCAATACCTCGATGATCGGCAACCTGATCCAGGGCCAGCTGAACACGCCGGGCCTGGAGGGCCAGGGCGCGATCTTGTCGCTGCTGCTTCTCCTCGTGCTGCTCGTGCCGATGATCTATTACGTGGTGGCCACCAACCGCTCGTCGAGGGAGGCCTCATGACCAGCGTCACCGCCCGGTCGAGCACCTCCGGCGCGACCGCGCAGACCGCGGGCGGCAGCAAGCGCCTGCCGCCATGGCGCAATCCCTGGCGCCACTCCTGGTTCCTCGAGGGCTTCACCTGGCTGTACCTGCTGTGGTCGCTGGCGCCGATCGCGATCGCCGTGCTGTTCTCGTTCAACCAGGGCAAGTCGCAGGCCACCTACCAGGGCCTGTCCTGGCGCTGGTACTTCGGTGACCCGGTCAACTCGGTCTGGCACAACCCGGCGCTGCAAAGCTCGGTGTTCACCACGCTGAAGCTGTCCGCCTACACCACGCTGATCGCGGTGCCCATCGGGGTCGCGTTCGCGCTGGGCATCAACCGGTGGCGGAGCAAGATCTCGGCCAGCTTCAACTTCGTGATGATCCTGTCGTTCGTGGTGCCCGAGCTGATCTTCGGCGTGGCCATGTTCTTCGTGTTCACCAAGCTGTTCACCGGCATCCAGCTTGGCCTGCTGGCCGAGATCCTGGGCCTGGTGACCTGGAACGTGAGCTGGCCGGCGATCATCGTCCAGGCCCGGCTCGTCGGCATCGGGAAACATTACGAGGAGGCGGCGGCCGACCTGGGCGCCACCCAGTGGCAGACGATACGCCGGGTGATGATGCCGCTTCTGTGGCCCGCCATCTTCGCCAGCGCGATCCTGGTCTTCTCGGGAGTCATCGACGACTTCGTGATCGTGGACCTGCTGTCGTCCAACGCCAGCAACACGCCGATGTCGGTGATCATCTACTCCACGCAGCACGGCGGCAACGGCGGCCCGGCGCTGAACGCGCTGGCCACAATCATGCTCGTGATGTCGTTCGTGGTGGCCGCCCTGGGCTTCCTCGGCTACCGGCTGATGACCCGCGGCCAGCGCATCGACGGCCAGCAGGCCCTCGCGACCATCGCCGGCGCCGAGAGCTGAGCGACCGAGAACTGAGTGACCCCGGGGACGGGACAGCGGAGTTCGCTAGAAGGGTAGGTATCGGTTATGCCAGGTGGCCGGATCGAGCTCGTGTCGCTGACCAAGCGCTTCGCCGAGGTCGCCGTCGACGACATCGACCTGCAGATCGCCAGCGGGGAGTTCTTCTCGCTGCTGGGGCCGTCGGGCTGCGGCAAGACCACCACCCTGCGCCTGATCGCTGGCTTTGAGCAGCCCACGGCGGGCAATATCCTGCTCGACGGCACCGACGTGTCGGCCGTGCCGCCGCACAAGCGCAACGTCAACACGGTCTTTCAGAGCTACGCGCTGTTCCCGTTCCTGAACGTCTTCGACAACGTGGCCTTCGGGCTGCGCAACAAGAAGCTGCCCAGCCCGGAGCTGTCCAGCCGGGTCGGCGCGGCGCTGGACCTGGTCAAGCTGAAGTCCTTCGAGAAGCGCAAGCCCGGCCAGCTTTCCGGCGGCCAGCAGCAGCGGGTGGCGCTGGCCAGGGCGCTGGTCCTGCAGCCGTCGGTGCTGCTGCTCGACGAGCCGCTCGGCGCGCTGGACGCCAAGCTCCGGCGGTCGCTCAAGGTGGAGCTCAAGGCGCTCCAGGAGCAGGTCGGCATCACCTTCCTGTACGTGACCCACGACCAGGAAGAGGCGCTGACAATGTCCGACCGGCTGGCGGTCATGCGGGACGGCAAGATCGTGCAGATCGGATCGCCGAGCGAGGTCTACGAGGAGCCCGCCGACACCTACGTGGCCGACTTCCTGGGCGTGTCCAACCTGATGGAGGTGGACATCGTGGAGCGCGGGCCGGGCAGCCGCTGCCAGGCCAAGCTGGGCGACTGCGTGCTGGAGGTGGATCACGGCGGGCAGGAGGCCCCGGACCACTCGCACGCGGTGATCCGGCCCGAGCGGGTCAAGATCGAGGACTTCGGGTCGACGGGCCCGAACCGGGTGCCGGCCATGATCGAGCGGCTGGTCTACCTGGGCTCGTCGACCCAGGTGTTCCTGCGCCTGGCCGCCGGGTCGGACCTGCAGGCGGTCCTTCAGAACGACGGCAGCCAGTCGGCCTACAGCCAGGGCACGCCGGTGCACGCGTTCCTGGCCCCGGAGGCCCTCCGGGTGCTGGCGGGCGGCGGCCAGATCGCTGAGCATGGGGACGACATCGACATCGACATCGCCGCTCCGGGCGCCCTGGCCGGCTAGGCCCCCAGCCCGCGAGCCCCGCCGGGCCGAGCTAAGCCTGAGCGGCGCGGGCGGCCGTGGACCGGTCGGCGTCCCAGCTGAACCCCAGCTGGCCGGCCACGAACCGCATGGTCATCTCGAACGCCCCGACCGGGTCGACGGCCGGGTCCTCCAGCGCGATCTGGATGGTGAGCCCGTCCAGCAGGCTGGACAGGCAGGTCGCGAACCCCATCGGGTCCACGTCACGGAATTCCCCGGCCTCCTGGCCGGCCAGCACGATCGAGCTGATCTGCTCCCGCCAGCGCTCGTCCGACTTGCGCCGCACGTTGCCGACCTCGGTGTTGCGGGCCGCCTGGGCCCAGAAGTCAAGCCAGAGCTGCCAGGAGCTGCCCGGCGAGGGGTCGGCCTCGGTCAGGCAGTTCATGGCCACGATCTCCTCGACCCGGGCCGCGGCCGTGGGCAGCTGCTCCAGTCGCCGCTGGCCGACCTCGTACCACGATTCCTCGTAGTGCCGGATGGCCTCGGTGAGCAGCTGGTCCTTGGTCTTGAAGTAGTAGATGACCAGGGCCGGGCTGACGCCGGCTCGCCTGGCCACGTCGGCGATGCGGGTGTCCGCGTAGCCACGCTCGGAAATGACCTCAAGCGCGGCGACCACCATCTGCGTGCGCCGCTGGTCCGCGGTACCGGGAGTGTCGGCGCCCGGGGCCTCGGTGCTCTGGCCGGCCCGGCCGTTCCCAGATCGCACTGTCATCGCAGCAGTCCTCTCATCGCGCTGTGCCGCACCTGGCACATCATTCTCCCGCGATGCCGGTACTGACTAGGTTGCTCCGCAATCAACGCTGCCCTATCAGCACTGTCCAACTGGCCCCGCCCTCTTGTCGATACGGTATCAGGTTTCTAGACTGAACATTCAGTCAATCCGTATCCGGGCTGCATGGAGGCACACTCATGGCCGCAACGTACGACGCCATCGTGGTTGGCGGTGGGCACAACGGCCTTACCGCGGCCGCCTATCTGGCCCGGTCGGGCGCGCGCACGATCGTGCTCGAAGGCCGGTACAAGACCGGCGGGGCGGCGACCACCGAGGCGCCCTGGCCCGACGCGCCGGAGTTCAAGGTCACCCGGCTGTCCTACGTGATGAGCCTGATGCCGCCGACGATCATCCGCGAGCTGGAGCTCGAGCGGCACGGCTACAAGATCTACCCCATGGGCCCGTACTACCAGGCCTTCCCCGAGGGCGGCTCGATCAAGCTCTACGCCGACGACGCCAAGCGCAATCACGAGGAAGTCTCCAAGTGGTCCAAGGCCGACGCCGACGCCATGCCGCGCTGGGACGCCTGGCTGGCCGGCCTGGCCGAGGTGCTCGGCCCGCTGCTGCTCACCGTGCCGCCCAACCTGGGCTCCCGCAAGCCGCGTGACCTGGCCGAGACGCTCCGCCTGGCCTGGCGCAACCGCGGCCTCGACGTGCGCACGCTGGCCGACGTCACCCGCCTGATGACCATGAGCATCGCCGACCTGCTCGACGACTGGTTCGAGTCCCCGCAGGTCAAGGGCGCGCTCGCGGTGAACGGCGTGATCGGCACCTGGGCCGG
>JBOHCO010000257.1:0-3699 GCA_050698895.1 Streptosporangiaceae bacterium | reverse complement strand
GACCAGGACTGGCTGCCCGGGGCCGCGTTCGCGCTGACCAACGCCGGCGACAAGCTGTGCCTGACCGCCCCCGGCCCGAATGCGCAGCCCGGCACCACGCTGACCGTCCAGCCCTGTGCCGGCCGCCGCGGGCAGCGCTGGTTCCGGCCGTAGGCAGATCTTGTTGGGGATGATGGGCTAGCGGACGGCCGGGCGCGGGGGCGGCTGCTGGGCCCAGATCGTCTTGCCGGCCGTGGTGTGCCGGGTGCCCCAGCGCTCGGCCAGCTGGGCGACCAGCATCAGGCCGCGGCCGCCCTCGTCGTAACGGTCGGCCCGGCGCAGGTGCGGGGCGGTGCTGGCGCCGTCCGAGACCTCGCAGGACAGCACTCCGTCCAGGATCAGCCGGAGCTGGATGGGCGGCTGGGCGTGCCGGATGGCGTTGGTAACCAGCTCACTGACCAGCAGTTCGGTGGTGAAGGCCATCTCCTGCAGACCCCACGCGGCGAGCTGGCGGACGGTCCGCGCCCTGGCCTCGGCGACCACGGCAGGCTCGGGCCGCAGGTCCCAGGACGCAATGCGGTCGGCGGGCAGGGCACGGGTGCGGGCCACCAGCAGGGCGGCGTCATCCCTGGCCCGCTCAGGCAGCAGCGCGTCGACCAGGCAGTCGCAGATGGTGTCCAGCGCGGGCGCGGCGTGCGGCGGGCCCTGGGGCTGGAGGTGGACCTCGCTGAGCACCTTGCGCATGGCGTTCAGGCCGGTGTCGATGTCGCGCTGCCGGGACTCGATGAGGCCGTCGGTGTACAGCACGAGCAGGCTGCCCTCGGGCAGCTGGACCTCGGCCTCCTCGAACGGCAGCCCGCCCAGGCCGAGCGGCGGCCCGGCGGGCAGGTCGATGAACTCGGCCGTGCCGTCGGGATCCACGATGGCGGGCACCGGATGCCCGGCCCTGGCCAGCGTGCAGTTCCGGGACACCGGGTCGTAGACCGCGTACAGGCAGGTCGCGCTGAGGTCGGCGGGGGTGCCGTCGGTGGCCTGCTCCTCCTCGGCGGCCAGCCGGGTGACGACATCGTCGAGGCGGGTCAGCAGTTCCTCGGGCTCCAGGTCGATGTCGGCCAGGGTGCCCACGGCGGTGCGCAGGCGGCCCATGGTGGCGGCGGCGTGCACGCCGTGCCCGACCACGTCGCCGACGACCAGGCCGACCCGGCTGCCGGACAGCCGGATCACGTCGAACCAGTCGCCGCCCACGGCCACGCCGGAGTAGGCGGGCAGGTACCGGGTGGCCACCTCGACGGCCTGCTGATCGGGCTGGCGCCGCTGGAGCAGGCTGCGCTGGAGGGCCAGCGCGGTGGCGTGCTCGCGGGTGTAGCGGCGGGCGTTGTCGATGCAGACGGCGGCGCGGGCCACGATCTCCTCGGCCAGCACGAGGTCATCGTCCTGGAAGTGCTCGGCCCGCTGGTGGCGCACGAAGATGGCCAGCCCGAGCGTGATGCCCCTGGCCCGCACCGGCACCAGCATGACCGAGTGGAACCGGAAGGACAGCATGTTGGCCTGGCGGGCCGGGTCGGTCAGGGCCCACCGAGCCAGCTCGTCCTGCGAGCCTGAGTAGCTCACCGACCGGCCGGTGGCCAGGCAGCCGTCCATCGGGGAGCCCTCGGGGAAGGAGCGTATCTGCCCCGTCCGGGCCACCGCCTCGGGCGCGTCGGCCAGCACCGAGCCGCAGGCCACCCGGCGCAGCGGAGCGGTGCCGCTGACCGGGCCGGGCACGGGCTCGTCGCCGCGCAGCACCGAGTCCAGGATGTCGATCATGGCGAGATCGGCCAGCCGGGGCACGGCGATGTCGACCAGCTCCTGAGCGGTGGTGGCCACGTCCAGGGTGCTGCCGATGCCGACGCTGGCCTGGTTGAGCAGGGCCAGCCGCTCCCTGGCCTGGTACTGCTCGGTCACGTCGTTGGCGACCAGCAGCACGCCGATCACCTGGCCGGCCTGGTCCTTGACCGGGGACAGGGTGGCTTCCCAGGCCCGGACCAGGCCCGTGCCGGTGGTCCGGAGCCCCCCGCAGATGTCCGGCTGCCCGGTCTCGATCACCTGCCGCCCGCAGCTCAGCATGGCCTCGGCCACCGGGCCGGGCTCCAGGTCGGTCAGTCGCAGGCCCAGGCCGGCCGCCTCGTCGGGCAGGCCGAGCTCGCGGCACATGGCCTCGTTGAGCCGGACCTGGCGCAGGTCGGTGTCGAGCAGGGCCACGTGGACCGGGCTCTGCGTGACGGCCCAGTCCAGCATCTGGCGCAGGCCGCCGGCCGCGCGAGAGAGCGGCTGTCCGCCGGTCGTGCCACCATCGTGCACGCAGTCCCCCCACTGGGCTGGCGCCGGTACGGCAGGCGGCGGCCGTGACTACTCTCAGCCAGCATCCCGCCACCCGCTGAAATGTCCTCCCGGCTACGATACGCCCAGGCAGACCCGGCGGCCGCCGGGCGCGCAAGCCCCCTGCCGCCGGGGCCCTGGCCAGGGATAGTGTCTGCCTATGAGCATGAATCCCACCCTTCCCGGCGGCCCGTCAGTGCCGCAGCAGCGTCACCTCGTCACGGAGATCCCGGGTCCGGCCTCCCGCGAGCTACTGGAGCGCCGGCAGCGCAGCGTCGCGCGCGGACTGAGCCACGTGCTCCCGATCTTCGTCACGGCGGCGGGCGGCGGGATCGTGGTGGACGTGGACGGCAACTCGCTGATCGACTTCGGCTCCGGGATCGCGGTCACCTCGGTCGGCAACAGCGCCGAGCTGGTCGTCAACCGGGTGATCGAGCAGGTCTCGGCGTTCACCCACACCTGCTTCATGGTCGCCCCGTATCAGGGCTACGTGGAGGTCTGCGAGGAGCTGAACCGGCTCACGCCCGGTGACCACGACAAGCGCTCCGCGCTGTTCAACTCCGGCGCCGAGGCGGTGGAGAACGCGGTAAAGATCGCCCGGCACGCCACCCGGCGCCAGGCCGTCATCGCGTTCGACCACGGCTACCACGGGCGCACCAACCTGACCATGGCGCTGACCGCGAAGAACATGCCCTACAAGGACAAGTTCGGGCCGTTCGCGGGCGAGATCTACCGGATGCCGATGGCCTACCCGCTGCGCTGGCCCGGCGGCCCGGAAGCCTGTAAGGCGAACGCCCTGGACATGGTGAAGTCCCTGATCCACACGCAGGTCGGCGAGGACAACGTGGCCGCGGTGATCATCGAGCCGATCCAGGGCGAGGGCGGGTTCGTGGTCCCGCCGGACGGGTTCCTGCCGGGCCTGGCCGAGTTCTGCCGCGACAACGGCATCGTGTTCATCGCGGACGATATCCAGACCGGCTTCTGCCGGACCGGCGACTGGTTCGCCTGCGAGCACGAGGGCGTGGTGCCGGACATGGTCACCACGGCCAAGGGCATCGCCGGGGGCCTGCCGCTGGCCGGGGTGACCGGCCGCGCCGAGCTCATGGACTCGGTGCACGCCGGCGGCCTGGGCGGGACCTACGGCGGCAACCCGGTGGCCTGCGCGGCCGCGCTCGGCGCGATCGAGACGATGGCCGCCGAGGACCTGGCCGGGCGGGCCCGCCGGATCGGCGAGGTCATGCTCCCCCGGCTGCACAAGCTGGCCGAGACCTACCCGGTCATCGCCGACGTGCGCGGCCGTGGCGCGATGCTCGCCATCGAGCTGACCACCCCCGGCACCCTGGACCCCGACCCAACCACCAC
>JBOHCO010000256.1:0-6259 GCA_050698895.1 Streptosporangiaceae bacterium | reverse complement strand
CCTCGGCACCCGTCTCGGCCGCGCTCCGGACGCCGGGCAGCGCCAGCGCCGCCACGACCAGGGCGGCCAGCAACTCCAGGGCCAGGGCCAGCTCATGGCCTAGCTCGCTGCGGCCGATGTCGAGGGTGCCGCCGCCGCTGGGCAGCCGGAACGCCTGGGCCCAGCTACCCGCGGGCGACGGGACGGAAGTCAGCGCGTGCCCGTTGAGCGTGGCCTGCCAGCCGCCGGCGGGCTCAGCCAGCAGGAGCGTCCCGCCCGCGGCCGGGGCGGCGGCGCCGGACACGTTCACCGGCCCGGACGCCACGGGCACCACGGCTCCGCTGCCCTCCAGCACGCTGACCCGCGAGGGCATGGTGGCCAGCCGCCACAGGTCGAACGAGGCCGTCATGCTGACCGGGCGCAGTCCGGTGACCGCGTCCAGCGTGCGGGCCAGGGTCGGGTCGACCGGCGCCCGCAGCAGCACGAAGCCGATATCGAACCGGGCCAGCGCCTGGGCCTGGTCCACGGCCTGGCCCCCGCCGGGCGCGGCCAGCGCGGCCACGGCAGTACGCAGCGCCGACTCGGCGGCGGGCACCGGGGCCAGCTCGGCGTCGCCGAGGTTCAGGCCGGTACCCCGCAGGAGCTGGTAGGAGATGCCCGAGCCCGGCCTGCTCAGGATGAGCGTGCGGACCTGGGCGCCGCTGACCGCGTCGTCCGAGACGAGCGGGGGAACGATCTGGCCCCGGGCCGCCCCGACCGGTCCGTCGACGCCGTGCCGGACCCAGAACGCGCCGGCGGCGACCGGTGCCGAGCAGCCGATGACGGCCAGTGCCGCGATCGCCACGCCGCGACCCCCGGTTATCCGCCGGGCGCCCGTGCGGCCGCTGGACACCGCGGTCCGCAGGCCGTCGCCGCCGGCCGCCGCGGCCAGCAGCAGGCCCGCCGCGGTGATCGCCAGGGCCGCTCCGGGCCAGGAAGTGACGGCCGGGCCGCTGACCGCGGGCCGGACCGACAGGCGACTGGCCGGGATCGCCACCAGCAGGCCAACCACGGCCACGGTCCAGCCGGACAGCACCAGCCGCCGGCGGCGCGAGGCCAGCAGCGCCACCAGCGCGACGAGAATCAGCCCGGCGGTGACCCAGAACGGCGGCAGCCCGGGACCGCCGGGGCTGAGCAGCATCAGCGACCTGGTCGCCAGGTGCGGGCTGGCCAGGCCGGGCTGCGGGACGCCGGCCTCGAGCAGCAGCCCGGACGGGTGCGCCGCGAGCTGGAAGGTCCACGGGATCAGCAGCACGGCCGGCACGACCACGGCGATGCCGGTGTTGATCAGCTGCCGCCGCCCCCCGCGCAGCAGGGCCGCGGCCACCGCTGCGGCCAGCAGCGCGATCACCCACACCATCGGCACGAACGCCGCGGCGACCGCGGTCACCAGGCCGGTGGCCCAGGCCGCCCGGCGGGCGATCCGGGGCGGCTGGCTGAACATCCGCCCGGCCTGCAGGCCGATCAGCGGGATCAGCGCGAACGCCGCGGCGGTGCCCACGCGGCCCGCGGCGATGGCCCCGGCGGCCACCGGGATCAGCGCGTAGGTGGCCGCCGCCCAGATGCGGACCGGCACCGACGCGGTCACCCGCCGGATGGCGAAGTAGGCCGTCAGGCCGGCGATGGGCACGCAGCCGAGCAGGATGACGTCCACGGCCAGCCAGGCCTTGCCGGTCAGCAGGGTGGCCAGCAGGCCCAGGACGGCCAGGTAGGCCGGCGAGGTGCTGGGCGAGCCGACGCCCGTGGGGTGGAAGCCGAGCAGGTACTGGTGCCACACGCTGGCCGCGCCCCCGGCCGGGAGCAGGGCGCCGCCGCCCAGCGTGCCGGCACTCAGCAGCGACCGCTCGGCGGCCACGGTCACGACCACCAGGCCAATAAACAAAAGGACGCCGGGGCTGGTCAGGATCCGCTGGACGATGCCGCTGTCGGTGAGCAGGAAGTCGTCGGCCTCATCAGGGTCCTCGGTGGCATGATGCGAGCCCGCCGTGGCCTGCTGCTCGGTGGCGAACATGGCCGCGACGAACTCTGCCAGCCGCCGCAGCGACCGGCCCGGCGGTATCTCGGCCCGCAGCCGGCTGTAGGCCGCCTTCCGTCCCCTGGCCCGCATGCTGCGCACGCGCATCAGCCGCAGCGGGTGCAGCAGCACCGAACCGACGGCCGCACTCTCGTCCAGCGCCGCGGTGACCCGCTTGGCCACCAGGAAGAACAGCACGCGCAGGAACGACACGCAGATGTTGCCGGCCAGCGACTTGAGCATCGGCACCAGCGGCAGGTTCCCGGCCAGCGTGAGCAGCGCGTTGCGCCGGTTCAGCAACTGCGGCCGGCGGCCCACCGACACCGAGCGGCGGCGCCGGGCCGCGGCCTGGGCGTGGAAGACGACGGCGTCGGTGATGACCCGGACCCGGAAGCCCGCCGCGTGCACCCGCCAGCAGAAGTCGACGTCCTCGCGGAACAGGCCCATGCCGGGGTCGAAGCCCCGGACCAGGTCCCACACGTCGCGCCGGATCAGCATGCCGGGGCTGCCCACGGCCAGCGTGTCCCGGTCCCCGTCGTGCTGGCCCTGGTCGACCTCGCGCGGCTCGATCCCGGTGATCCGGCGGCCGACGGTGTCGATGGTCAGCCCGGCCTCGAGGATGACGTCCCGGTCCGACCAGTCCATGACCTTGGGGCCCAGCACCGCCGCCTGGGGCGTCTCGGCCGCGCCGCGCAGCAGTTGCTCCAGGGCGTCGGCGGCAGGCTCGCAGTCGTCGTGCAGCAGCCAGACCCACTCGACCCGGTCGTCCTGGCCGCGCGCCTGGCCGCGGCCGGACTGGCCCGCCGCTGACGGCACGGGCACGGCCACGTTCGCCGCCTTGTGCTGGAGCGCCTTGGCCACCGCGGCCCCGTAGCCGGTGCCGCGGTCCATCCCGAAGACGACGCCGCTGCCGAGCTTGCTGGCCAGCAGCCCGCCGCTGCGGTCCCGGCTGCCGGTGTCCACCGCGACGACGCGCTGCACGGGCCGCGTCTGCTCGAGCAGCGCGTCGATGACATGGGACAGCCACGGCGCACCGTCATGCGCGACGATGACCGCCGTGACGACATGCTGCGGGTACGTATTGTTGCGCGACAAGGGGGCTCGGCTGCTAGCTTCCGGTCTGGCCGGCAATCCCCGCCGTTTCTCGGCGCGGTCTTGCCCTGCGGCGGGGTACGTCGTGCACAATACGCGAATCAGACGGCCCCCGAAGGCCAGACGGCGTGCTTGGCCGGGCCGCGGGCCTGCCCGGGCACCCCGGCATCCGGCCCGCAGACCAGGCGGGACAAGATCAAACCCCCGTGCGCGCCCCGCCAGACGGCGGGACTGTGCGCGGGCCAGCCCTGGCGGACGGCCCGCGTCCTCGTGGCTAGACGGCCTCGCGCTTTAGCCGGCGCCGCTCCCGCTCGGACAGGCCACCCCAGATGCCAAACCGCTCATCGTGCTCCAGCGCGTACTCCAGGCACTCGGCGCGCACCTCACAGGTGCGGCAGACCCGCTTGGCCTCCCTGGTGGAGCCGCCCTTCTCCGGAAAGAAGGCCTCCGGGTCGGTCTGCGCGCACAGCGCGCGATCCTGCCAGCCCGGCTCCTCGGCATCATCAGCGCCGATGTCAAATCCGTCGTGCACCAGCGAGACGATGATGTCCGCCACAGCGCACCTCCTGCCCGATCAGGTCCCCGTGATCCTGCGGCCGCGGCCCGGCCCCAGGAGAATTACACCATTGAAATTACACGCGCGTGTCTTGCCTCTCGTCAAGCGGGATACGTGATAATGGCCCCCTGTTGCGCAGGGATGACGGGAAAGTCCGGTCGGCATTTTCCGGCTCGGCACCGGCTGTCGACCCGGCGGTCACCCCCCGTACACCGAGGTTCCGGGCATCTCGCCCGGGCCGTCCGGCGCCCCGGCGAGGCCCGCGCCGGCTCCGTGAGGGTGCTGGCGGGGGGCTCGGTATGACGGGAGCGGCCCGGGGTTGCGAGACTTCCTGAATGCGCATCACCGTTCTGGCCGGCGGCGTCGGCGCCGCCCGCTTCCTGCGCGGCCTCAAGGCCGCCGCGCCCGACGCCGAGATCACCGTGATCGGCAACACGGGCGACGACATCGTCCTGTTCGGCCTGCACATCAGCCCGGACCTCGACACCGTGATGTACACCCTGGGCGGGGGCATCAGCGAGGAGCGAGGCTGGGGCCGGGCCGGTGAGACGTTCACCGTGCTGCCCGAGCTGACCGCCTACGGCGCCGGGCCGGACTGGTTCACCCTGGGCGACCGGGACATCGCCACGCACATCACCAGGACCGCGATGCTGAACTCGGGCGCCACGCTGGCCGAGGCGACCCGGCGGCTGTGCGAGCGCTGGGGTCCGGGGGTGATCCTGCTGCCGATGTCGGACGACCGGGTGGAGACCCACGTGGTCATCGACGACGGCACGGGCCCGCGCTCGGTGCACTTCCAGGAGTGGTGGGTGCGGCTGCGGGCGGCCGTCCCGGCCAGCCAGATCGTGGCCACCGGCGCGGACCGGGCCAGCCCGGCGCCGGGGGTGCTGGCGGCCATCGAGGCGGCCGACTTCGTGCTGCTGCCGCCGTCCAACCCGGTCGTCAGCATCGGGACGATCATGTCGGTGCCGGGCATCGCCGAGGCGGTCCGGGCCAAGACCGTGGTCGGGGTGTCCCCGATCATCGGCGACGCGCCGGTGCACGGCATGGCCGATGCCTGCCTGGCCGCGATCGGCGTCGCGACCACGGCGACCGCGGTGGCCGCGCACTACGGGCCGGATCTGCTGGACGGCTGGCTGGTGGACGAGCGGGACAAGGCGGCCGTGGACGCGCCCGAGCTGGCCGGGATGGCGGTGCGGGCGATGCCGCTCTACATGACCAACCCGGGGACGGCCGCGGAGATCGCCCACGCGGCGCTGGAGCTGGCCAAGGAGCTGTCCCGATGAGCGCCGACTCCGCGGCGCCGAGCGCCCCGGCCAGCCCGGCCGACGGACCCGCTCAGCCCGCCGGCCGCCAGCCCGCGGCCGGGGAGCTGGTCGTGCTGCCGGTCACCGGCCTGCCCGAGATCGCCGCCGGGGCCGACCTGGCCGCGCTGATCAGCGAGGCGGCGCCGGACCTGCGCGACGGGGACATCCTGGTCGTGACGTCCAAGATCGTCAGCAAGGCCGAGGGCCGGGTCGCGACCGGGGACCGGGAGGCGTTCATCGACGCCGAGGCGGTCCGCACCGTGGCCCGGCGCGGCCCGACCCGGATCGTCACCACCCGGCACGGGCTGGTGATGGCGGCGGCCGGAGTGGACAACTCCAACACCGCGCCGGGCACCGTGGTGCTGCTGCCGGAGGACCCGGACGGCTCGGCCCGGCGGCTGCGGGCGGCCATCGCCGCGCGGCGCGGGCTCACCGTCGGCGTGATCGTCAGCGACACGATGGGCCGGCCGTGGCGCACCGGCCAGACCGACACCGCGATCGGCGCGGCCGGCCTGGCGCCACTGCGCGATCACCGCGGCCAGGCCGACACCTTCGGCAACCTGCTCGAGGTCACCGTGGCCGCCGTGGCCGACGAGATCGCGGCCGCGGCCGACCTGGTGAAGGGCAAGACGGCCCAGATCCCGGTGGCCATCGTCCGCGGCCTGCCGGAGCTGGTGACCGGCGCGGACGGGCCAGGGGCGGCGGCGCTGGTCCGGCCCGCTGAGGAGGACATGTTCCGGCTGGGCACGGCCGACGTGCTGGCCGAGCGGCGGACGGTGCGGGAGTTCACCGGCGAGCCGGTGGACCCGGCGGCGGTGCGGCGGGCCATCGCCGCGGCGCTGACCGCCCCCGCCCCGCACCACAGCGAGCCATGGCGGTTCGCGGTGCTGGAGTCGGAGCAGGCCCGGACGGCGCTGCTGGACCAGATGCTCGCGGCGTGGCAGGCCGACCTGCGCGGCGACGGCTTCACCGAGGAGCAGATCGCCCGGCGGGTGCGCCGCGGCGAGCCGCTGCGCCGGGCCCCGCTGATCATCGTGCCGTGCCTGGTCGCCGAGGCCGCGCACACCTATCCCGACCCGCGCCGGAACGCCGCCGAGCGGTCGATGTTCCTCGTCGCCATGGGCGCCGCGGTGCAGAACCTGCTGGTCGGGCTGGCCATCGAGGGCCTGGGCTCGTGCTGGGTGTCCAGCACGCTGTTCTGCCCGCCGGTGGCGGCCGCGGCGCTGGACCTGCCGCCGGGCTGGGAGCCGATGGGCGCCGTCGGCGTCGGCC
>JBOHCO010000255.1:0-3677 GCA_050698895.1 Streptosporangiaceae bacterium | reverse complement strand
GACCACGCCGGCTTCTCCACCCAGGCGGCCAGGGCCACCACCGACGTGCTCACTCCGTACCGGATGGTGCTGGCCTGCGAGCTGGTCGCCGCGGTCCGCGCGCTGCGGATGGCTCAGCTCCGCCCGGTCGGCCGCGAGCTGGCCGACGCCCGGACCCTGGCCGCCGGCGCCCTGTCGCCGGACACCCGGGACCGGCCGCTGGACGACGACCTGGCCGCCGCGCTGGACCTGCTGCCCAGGCTGGCCGGCGCCTGATCCTGGCCCCAGTACGGTCTGATCCTGGCCCTAGTAGGGGCGTGCTGCGACTGTTATCCCCGTGCGCTACCCAGTGTCCGGCAAGCGGGCGCTCCAGCGCGCGGCCCACGTCCGGCACGCCGGAAGGCGGTTCATGATCGCGGCAATCCGTCCGCGACTATCGCGGCGCGGACTTCCGGGATCATGAAGCCCACCTCAGTGATCATCACGAATCACGCTACAGCCTCACTATCGCGGACCGATTGCTGGGATCATGGCGGGCGGCTAGGCCTGGTGATCAGGTGAGGCCGCGCCGGGCTCGTCCGCCGGCGAACGCGGCCGGGAAGCCGGGCACTCAGGCCGGTGGCCCTCGCTCTCCATCGCCCCGCAGTCCGGGCAGACCAGGTGCGCCCAGCAGGCCGCCTCGCCGCCGCGCTCCTTGTACCGCTCGCCGCGCTCACGCTGCTCGCTGTGCTCGCCGTGGTCCGTCATCGCTCCTCCCGGCCGGCCGTCCGCCGCGGGTCACCCCCGCCGTAGATTTATACCCCGACAGGAGGTGCTCACGTGAGCGGCGGAAGCCGGACCAAGCGGGCGATCACCGGGTTCCGTCAGGACGCCGGGGGCGACTGGGTGGCCGAGCTGGCCTGCCTGCACAGCCAGCATATGCGCCACAACCCGCCGCTCAACTTCCGGCCCCGGGTGACCGACGCCGGCGCGCGGCAGGCCCGGATCGGCACCGAGATCGGCTGCCCGCTGTGTGACCGGGCCGAGCTGCCGGCCGAGCTGACGCTGCTGCGCACGGCCGGCCCGTTCACCGACGAGTCCCTGCCCGCCGGCCTGCGCCGCACCCATCACACCGCCGAGGGCGTCTGGGGCGTGCTCCGGGTGCTCGACGGCGTGGTCCGCTGCCACCTCGAGGTCTGCCCGCCGCTGGACGTGGTGCTGGCCGCCGGATCGGGCCAGCCCCTGCCGCCCGGCATCGCGCACCGCATCGACCTGGACCCGGCCGCCCGGCTGGCCGTGGAGTTCTGGGGCCGCCCCCGCGGCGCTGGCCAGCCGGGCGGCCGGGGCGCCCGGCCGGAGGCCGCCTCGTGAGCTGGGCCCAGATCGTCTCGGTGGCCGCCGCCTTCACCTGGCTCGGCCTGGTCGCGGGCATCTCGGTCATCGAGGCGCCGCTCAAGTTCCGGGCTCCCGGCGTCACGCTGGCGCTGGGCCTGAGCATCGGGCGGCTGGTGTTCGGCGTGGTCACCAAGGTCGAGGCCGCGCTGCTGGCGGTGACCGCCGTCGGCGCCGCCCTGGCCCCCGGCGGGCTGGCCGTCCGGCTGGCGCTGCTCGCGTTGCTGGCGGTCATCCTGGCCGGGCAGATCCTGGTCCTGCGCCCGGTGCTCGACCGGCGGGCCGGGGTCATCATCGCGGGCGGCACCCCGCCGCCGTCCCGGCTGCACCTGGCCTACATCGCCGCCGAGGGCGTCAAGCTGGCCCTGCTGATCGCCCTCGGCCTGATCCTGGCCAGGGCCTGATCCTGGACGCCTCCTGACCAGCCTGATCAGGAGGCGGCGGCCAGCTCGGAGAGCTTCTGCTGGGCTTTGGCCAGGCGGTAGCGGTGCCGGGCCAGGTCCGCCCACGGGTCGTCGGCGCCGGCCTGCCCGGCAACCCGGTCCGGCACGGTCGCGATGGTGAATCGCCGCGGGGTCAGCCCGGTGTCGTCCAGCTCGGCCCAGTGCAGTGGCGTGGCCACCGGGGCGCCGGGGCGGCCGCGCACGCCGTAGGGCGCGGTGGCCGTCTGCGCGTAGCCGTTGCGCATGACGTCGGAGTAGATCTGCGTGCCGCGCTTGTCCTTGCGCTGCTCCAGCGTCAGCAGGCCCGGCTCGCGGGCGACCAGCAGCTCGGACACCTGGCGGGCGAACTGCCGGGAGGCGTCGAAGTCCGCGTCGGCGACCAGCGGCAGGTGCACGTGCAGGCCCTTGCCGCCGGTGGTCTTCACGAACGTGGTCAGGCCCAGCTCGCCTTCCAGCAGCCCGCGCAGCAGCTTCGCGGCCCGCACGGCCTCGGCGAAGTAGTCGTCGCCGCCGGCGGGTGGGTCCAGGTCGAAGATGACCTGGTCGGGCCGGTCCACGGCCTCGGTACGGCTGAGGAACACGTGCAGCTCGATGCAGGCCTGGTTGGCCAGGTAGGCCAGGGTGGCGGGCCGGTCGCAGATGACGTGGTGCACCGACCCGCCCTGCTTGGGCACCTCGGCGCGGGTCACCCAGTCCGGGAAGTAGTCCGGCGCGTTCTTCTGCAGGATCGAGTGAGCGGCGATGCCGTCCGGGTACCTGATCATGGTCACGGGCCGGTCCTTGAGCAGCGGCAGCATCCGGTCCGCCAGGCCGTGGTAGTACTCCACCAGGTCGCGCTTGGTGAAGCCGTCGTCGGGGAACAGCACCTTGCCGGGGTGGGACAGCTCGACGGTGATCCGGCCGTCCTGCACGCGCTCGGCCGCCATGGCCTTGCCTCCTCCGCGGCTCGCTCCGCTGGCCTACGCTGCCCGGGCGCTACTGGGCCTGGGCTTGCTCGCGGACCACGGTGGCCGGGTCCTTGTCCCGGCGCAGGCCCTGGAAGCGCGGGTGCCGCAGCTGCCCGGCGGTGGTCCACTCGCTGAACGCGACCTGCCCCACCAGCTCGGGCTCAACCCAGTGCACGCCCGAGCGGGGCAGCGCGCCCCGGTCGAACGGCGGCTGGGGCCGCTCCAGCCCGGCCAGGGTCTGGCTCAGGCTGGCCAGCAGCGCGGTGTCGAAGCCGGTGCCGACCTTGCCGGCGTAGGCCAGGCCGCCGTCGGCGTCGTAGTAGCCGATCAGCAGGGCGCCGAAGCCGGTCCGCGTGCCCTTCGGGTCGGTGTAGCCGCCGATGACGAACTCCTGGTTGTTCTGGCACTTGAACTTCAGCCAGTCCTTGGAGCGCCCGGCCCGGTACGGCGCGCCGGCGCGCTTGACGACCAGGCCCTCCCAGCCATGCGCGCAGGCGTACTCGTAGTACTTCTCGCCGTCGTGAGTGCGGTGCTGGGTGTACCGCAGCGGCCCGTCGAAGCCGAGCAGGCCGTGCAGGATCCGCTTGCGCTCGTGCAGCGGCAGCGGCCGGACGTCCTCGCCATCGGCCCACAGCACGTCGAACAGGCAGAAGGTCACCGGCACCGCCGCCCGCAGCGCCGCGCTGGCCTCGCGCACGCCCAGGCGCTGCTGGAGCCGGCTGAAGCTGGTCTCATCGCCGTCGAGCGCGACCACCTCGCCGTCGACCACGAAGTCCGTGCGCTCCTGGGCGTCCAGCGCCTCGGCCAGCTCCGGGTAGGTGTCGTTGACGCGCTGCTGATTGCGGGTCAGCAGCCGGGTGCTGCCCCCCGAGCGGTAAGCCAGGCACCGCTCCCCGTCGAACTTGCGCTCGTACACCCAGGCCGGGTCGCTGAACCG
>JBOHCO010000254.1:0-6782 GCA_050698895.1 Streptosporangiaceae bacterium | reverse complement strand
AGACGTGGTCGATATGCCCGTGGGTGAGCAGTACGGCCGCGGGGCGCAGCCGGTACCGCTCGGCGATCTCCTCGATTCCCGCCTCAGCGTCCTGGCCAGGGTCGATGATGAGACACTCCTCGCCCGCGCCGGCCGCAAGCAGGTAGCAGTTCGCGGCGAACGCGCCGGCGGGGAACCCGGCGATCAGCACGCTGCCTCCTTGGCGGCCCGGGCGGGTCCTGGCGGTCTTGGCGGTCTTGTCCTGGCGGTCTTGGCGGTCTTGGCCGTGCGGCGGGATCATAGGAGCGGTGTCCACCAGGCTACCGAGCGGCGGGGCGCGGCCCGGCTGCGGGCCGGGGTCCGGCTGCGGGGTTCCGGCGGGGTTCGGGCGGGGTTCGGCCGGGTGAGGACACAGGTTGCACCAGTTGGTGCGTCGACTCGGTAACGGCCGCACCTCAGACTCAGGTACGCCCGGTACGATTCGCGAAGTTTCGCAGGTCGTCGAAGCAGGTCGAGGCGAACAAGCAGCCCGGTCGCCGGACACGATCGGTAACGGCGGGTAACCCAGGAGGACCGCAGCGGTGGCGAGCAAGAAGCAGCGGCAGCGTGAGCTGGAGCGGGCGCGCTACCGGCGGCGCATGGCCAGGCGCGAACAGCGCGATACCCAGGTGCGCAAGTGGACGATCGGCGGCCTGGCCGCCGTCATCGTGCTGGGCATCATCGCGGGCGCGGTCTTCCTGTTCAACGACGAGAAGTCGCCCAGCTCGGCGGCGGCCATCTCGTCGCACACCCCGGCCGCCAGCACGACGCCCACGGACAGCGCCACGCCCAGCGTGAGCAGCTCGGCGGCGGCCGTCACCGAGCCCGCTCACCACTGCACGTACACGAGCAGCCCGCCGGCCTCCCGGAAGGTGGGAATGCCGTCGGCGTCCCCCGATTACAAGGCCACGTATCAGGCGACAATTCACACGAATCGCGGCAATATCGTCATTAACCTGCTCAACAGCAAGGCGACGTGCACCGTGAACTCGTTCGTCTACCTGGCCTCAAAGAGCTTCTTCAGCAACACTCACTGCCACCGGCTCACCACCAAGGGAATCTTCGTCCTCCAGTGCGGCGACCCCACCGGCACCGGCCAGGGCGGCCCCGGCTACAAGTTCAACGACGAGAACCTGTCCGGCGCGAAGTACACCGCGGGCACGGTGGCCATGGCCAACTCCGGTCCCAACACTAACGGCAGTCAGTTCTTCCTCGTGTACCAGAACAGCCTGAGCCTTCCCGCTAGCTACACGCCGTTTGGCACGATAGTGAGCGGACTCAATATCATCCAGAAAGTGGCGAAGGCTGGCAGCGACAACTCCAACGGGACCGGCGACGGCCACCCGAAGGAGAAAGTCGAAATCGAGAGCGTGACCATCAAGAAGAACTGATCAGCTGCGCCGCCAGTAAGGGAAACGACCGGGAGGTACGCGGTGAGTACCGCAAGCGATCCGTGGGGCCGGGTGGCCGAGGACGGCACCGTCTACGTGCGTACCGCCGGTGGTGAGCGGCAGGTGGGCTCCTGGCAGGCGGGCAGCCCGGACGAGGCGCTGGCCTTCTTCAAGCGCAAGTTCGAGACGCTGGAGACCGAGGTCAGCCTGCTGGAGCAGCGGCTCGCGAACACTGACCTGTCCCCCGGAGCGGCCAAGGCCACGATCGACCGCCTGATCAGCTCGGTCACGGATGCCAGTGCCATCGGCGACCTGGAGGGGTTGCTGGGCCGGCTGGAGAAGCTGACCGACCTGGCCGGCCGCCGCCGCGAGGAGCACAAGGCCGCGCGCGAGCAGGCCCGCACCGAGGCGCTGGAGGTCAAGGAGCGGATTGTCGCCGAGGCCGAGGACATCGCGGCCAACGCCACCCACTGGAAGATCAGCGGCGAGCGGATGCGCCAGCTCCTGGAGGAGTGGAAGGCCGCACCGCGCGGCGACCGCACCGCGGAGACGGCGCTGTGGAAGCGGCTTTCGGCCGCCCGCAACGCGTTCACCAAGCGCCGTAAGGTGTACTTCGCGAGCCTGGAAGAGGAGCGCGAGGGCATCCGGGCCCGCAAGGAGGACCTGGCCCGGCAGGCCGAGGCGCTGTCCGGGTCAACCGACTGGGGCCCGACGGCGGCCACCTACCGGGACCTGATGCGGTCCTGGAAGACCGCGGGCCGGGCCGACCGGGCCGCCGAGGACGAGCTGTGGAACCGGTTCAAGACGGCCCAGGACACGTTCTTCCAGGCCCGGGCCGGGGTGCTGGCGGCCAAGGACGCGGAGCTGGCGCAGAACGCGGAGGCCAAGGAGCACCTGCTGGCCGAGGCGGAGAAGCTGATGCCGGTGAGTGACCTGCGCGCGGCCCGGGCGTCACTGCGCGGCATCCAGGAGCGCTGGGAGAAGGCGGGCGCGGTGCCGCGCGACTCCCAGGACCGGCTGGAGGGCGGGCTGCGGCGGATCGAGGAGACGATCCGCAAGGCCGAGGACAACCAGTGGCGGCGGTCCAACCCGGAGGCCCGGAACCGGGCCCGCAGCACGGTCGACCAGCTCAAGGCCACGATCAGCCAGCTCGAGGGGCAGCTGGCCAAGGCCGAGGCGGCCGGCGACGCGCGAGGCCAGCAGCAGGCCCAGGAAGCCCTGGCCGCCCGCCAGTCGTGGCTCGCCGAAGCCGAGCGCACCCTGGCCGAGTTCTCGGGTTAGCCCGCACCCGGCTGGCGGTCTGGCGGCCTGGCGGTTCTGAGCATGATCAACGGAAGATTGGCGTCGCTCTAGCGACGCGAAAGGGCCGTTCACGTCGTTAGCCGCCCGGCGGGCGGGCCGCCGGGCGGGCCGCCGGGTGGGCTAGCTGGTTACGCGGTAGACGTCGTAGACGCCGTCGATGGAGCGGACAGCGCGCAGGATGTGGCCCAGGTGCTTGGGGTCACCCATCTCGAACGTGAACTTGCTGAACGCGACCCGGTCCCTGGTCGTCGTCACCGTCGCGGACAGGATGTTGACGTGCTGGTCTGACAGCGTCCTGGTCACGTCCGACAGCAGGCCCGTGCGGTCCAGCGCCTCGACCTGGATCCCGACCAGGAACTGGGTGCCCTCGCGCGGCGACCAGCGCACGCCGACCTGCCGCTCGGCCTCCGATTGCAGCAGGTGCTGCAGGTTGACGCAGTCGGCGCGGTGCACCGAGACGCCGTTGCCCCTGGTCACGAAGCCGGTGATCTCGTCGCCCGGCACCGGCGTGCAGCACTTGGACAGCCGGGCCCACACGTCGTCCGCGTCCTCGACGACCACGCCGGCATCGCCGCCGGCCAGCGGCCGGGGCGTCCGGGTGGGCAGGGTCGTCTCGGCCAGGTCGTCCTGGGCACCGACGATGCCGCCCGCCGACTTGATCAGCTTGGTGACCACTGACTGGGCGCTGACGTGCCCCTCGCCCACCGCTGCGTACAGCGCCGACAGGTCGTTGTAGTGCAGGTCCTGGGCGATCAGGTTGAGCGCGTCGGCCGTGGCCAGGCGCTGGAGCGGGAGGCCCTGCTTGCGCATGGCCCGGGCGATGGAGGACTTGCCGGTCTCCGCGGCCGCCTCGCGGCGCTCCTTGGAGAACCAGTGCCGGATCTTGTTCCGGGCCCGGGCGCTCTTGACGAAGCCGAGCCAGTCGCGGCTGGGCCCGGAGTCGGCCGCCTTGGAGGTGAAGATCTCGACGGTGTCCCCGTTGTCCAGGGCGCTCTCCAGGGGCACCAGGCGCCCGTTGACCCTGGCCCCGATGGTCCGGTGCCCGACCTCGGTGTGGATCGCGTAGGCGAAGTCGACCGGGGTGGCACCCTGGGGCAGCGCGATGACCTCGCCGCGCGGGGTGAACACGTAGACCTCGGCCGCGCCCAGGTCGAACCGGAGTGAGTCGAGGAACTCGGCCGGGTCGGTGGTCTCCCGCTGCCAGTCGACCAGCTGGCGCAGCCAGGCCATGTCGGAGGCGCCGCCGGAGGCCATCTCCTCCTTGTACTTCCAGTGCGCCGCGACACCGTACTCCGCGCGCTTGTGCATGCTCCAGGTCCGGATCTGCAGCTCGACCGGCTTGCCCTCGGGGCCGATGACCGTCGTGTGCAGCGACTGGTACATGTTGAACTTGGGCATCGCGATGTAGTCCTTGAACCGGCCCGGGACCGGGTTCCACCGCGCGTGGATGATGCCCAGGGCCGCGTAGCAGTCCCGCAGCGAGTCGACCAGGACCCGGATGCCCATCAGGTCGTAAATATCGTCGAAGCCGACATTTCGGGCGATCATCTTCTGGTAGACCGAGTAGTAGTGCTTGGGCCGCCCGGTCACCGTGGCCTTGATCTTGGCCTCGCGCAGGTCGGTGGTGACGTCCTCGCTGACCTCCTGCAAGAACATCTCCCGGCGCGGCGCCCGCTCGGAGACCAGCCGGGCGATCTCGTCGTACCGCTTGGGGTACAGGGTCGCGAAGGCCAGGTCCTCCAGCTCCCACTTGACCGTGTTCATGCCGAGGCGGTGGGCCAGCGGGGCGAAGATCTCCAGCACCTCGCGGGACTTCTGCTCCTGCTTGGGCCGCGGCAGGTAGCGCAGGGTCCGCATGTTGTGCAGCCGGTCGGCCAGCTTGATGACCAGCACCCGGATGTCGCGCGACATGGCCACGACCATCTTGCGCACGGTCTCGGCCTGGGCGGCGTCGCCGTACTTGACCTTGTCCAGCTTGGTCACGCCGTCGACCAGGGCGGCGATGTCGTTGCCGAAGTCGGCCCGCAGCTGGCTGAGAGTGTAGTCGGTGTCCTCGATGGTGTCGTGCAGCAGCGCCGCGGCCAGCGTCTCGGTGTTCATGCCGAGCTCGGCCAGGATGGTGGCCACGGCGAGCGGGTGGGTGATGTACGGGTCGCCGCTCTTGCGGTCCTGGCCCTTGTGCAGCCGCGCGGCGGTCTCGTAGGCCCGCTCCAGGGCCCGGATGTCGGCCTTGGGGTGGGTCAGGCGCACGGTCTTGATCAGCGGTTCGAGCACGGGGTTCATCCCGCCGCTGCGGGTGGTGCCGAGCCGGGCCAGGCGCCTCCGGACGGCCGCGGTTCCGCTGGCGCCGTCGACGGCCGCGGCCAGGGCGGCGACCCAGGCGCGGGTCAGGGTGTCCTTGCGGGAGGGCCGGCCGGAGTAACGCCGACCGGATGAGCCGGAGGCCGGGGCCGCGGGCGGCGCCTGAGCCGCGTCCGGGGCCGGGGCGGCCTCGTCCGCGGGCGCGTCGGGGTCGGCCGGGTCGGCGCTGTCCACCGCCACGGCCTGGTCTTCGGCGGACTGGTCCGGGGCGGGCTGCTCGCGGGCCGACTTGGCCCGGGGCTTGCCGCCGGCACCAGGGCCGTCCGAGGTGGCCGGCTGGTCGGCGGCGGCCGGCTGGTCGGCGGCGGCCGGCTGGTCTGATGGGGCCGGCTGGTCTGATGGGGCCGGCTGGTCTGGGGAAACGGGCTTGTCCGAGCCGGCGGCCTGGCCGGATGCAGCCGGCTTGTCCGCCCCGGGCTTGTCCGCCCCGGGCTTGTCCGGCGCGCCGGGCTTGTCCGCGCCGGGCTGGCCGCCCGCGGACCGCTTGCGCTTCGCCGCGCTGCCGCTCCGGGTCGTGCCGGTTCCCCGAGTGCCGCCCGGACGGCGTCCGCCGCCCTGGGCCCCGCCAGCGGCCTCGTCCGCCGGCGGCTGGACCTCGGGCGCGACGGACGCCGGGGTCACCCCGTTACCCGCCGGGGGCCGGTCCTGATCGGTGTCTTCTCGCTGCCCCGCAGCCAGCTGGGTGACTCCGGTTACGGCATCTCCCGCCGTCACCACGTCACCGGCCACATGCCCTCCCCACGTCCGCCAAGCATCCAGTCTATCGACGGACTATTCAGGACGTGCCCTATGGCGCCCGAAGGTCAGACCGCTACCAGGGCGCTAACCGGCAAACCGGGCAGCCTGGAACGGCCGTGGAGGAAGCCGAGCTCCAGCAGGACCACGATCCCGGCCACGGTCGCGCCGCTGCGCCGGACCAGCTCGGCGCTGGCCGCCGCGGTGCCGCCGGTGGCCAGCACGTCGTCGACGAGCAGCACCCGCTCGCCCGGCGCGAACGCGTCCTGGTGCACCTCGATGGTGGCCGTGCCGTACTCCAGGTCGTAGGACTGGGCGTGGGCCGGGCCGGGCAGCTTGCCCTGCTTGCGGATCGGCACGAATCCCGAGCCCAGCACGCAGGCGACCGGCGCGGCAAGGATGAAGCCGCGGGCCTCGATCCCGGCCACCTTGTCCACGCCGGCGCAGACGCCGGCCAGCGCGGCCACCACCTGGCGGAAGGCCGGGCCGTCGGCCAGCAGCGGCGTGATGTCCTTGAACATCACACCGGGCTGGGGATAGTCCGGAATGTCCCGGATACGGGACAGGATCAGCGAGGCGATGTCAGCGTCCGCACCACCCGCCGGGCCGCCACTCACATTCAGCATGTTCGCGCTGTCGCCGGGCACGGACGCCGCTACCGCCGCTTCTTCTTGCCCGCGGGCCGCCGCTTCGCCGCGCTGGTGCGCCGGGGCTGCTGGCGCGGGCCCGGCCGAGCGCCGCTGCTGCTGCGGGCCGGGCCGCCCGCCGCCGTGCGCGCGGCCGGCACCGGCTCGTCCGAGCCGCCCGCACCCGGCGCGGACTCCGTCTGCCCGTCGGCGAGCTGATCGTCGCTGAGCTGATCGTCGGCTAGCGGCCCGTCGGACGTCTCGTCCCGGTCGGTCAGCACGGCCGCGCCGCCGGCGCCGGTCCCGTTGGCGCCGCCACTGCCCGCGGCCGCCTTGGCCTTGCGCAGCT
>JBOHCO010000253.1:0-2312 GCA_050698895.1 Streptosporangiaceae bacterium | reverse complement strand
CTTCACGCCGGCCGGGACCGCACCGCGGGGCCGCGCGGGCGGGCCGCTCACCCCCGGGCCGTGGCGGCCCTCGACGCCGTTTCCGCCCGCGGCGCCGATAGCGGCGGCGACCGACTTGGCGACCTCTTCCTCCATGGAACCGCGGGCGGCCTCGCCGGCCACCAGGGTGGTCACCACGTCGCGGATCTCGGTCAGCCGGCGGATCGCCTCGGTGTGCCGGGACATCAGCAGGTTGAGGCGGCGCTCGGCGCCGTCGTGGATCGCGGTCGCCCGCGCCGTCGCCTCGTCGAGCTGCTGCTTGGCCTGCGCCTTGGCCGTGGACACGGCGCTCTCGGCCTGCTTGGTGGCCTCACTCACGGCCCGCTCGGCCTCGGACCTGGCCGACTTGCGGGTCTTGTCCGCCTCGGAGGTCGCGCTGGCCACGGTGCTCTCGGCCTGCTCCTGCGCCGCGCTCAGCATCCGCTCGGCCTGCTCGTGGGCCTCGGCGCGGGTCTTGTCGGTCTCGGCCTTGGCGTCCTCGCGCAGCTTGTCGGTCGCCACCCGCGCGTCCTCGCGCAGCTTGGTGATCTCATCGTCGGCGCGGTTGCGCTGGGCCTTCGACTCGTCCTCGGCCAGCTTGAGGATCTGCCCGATGCGCTCGCTGATCTCCTCGTGGGCCGGCTTGTCGTTGGCCGCCTCGCGCGCCGCGACCGCCTCATGGCGCAGCCGCTCGCTGCTCTCCGTCGCCTGCGCCAGCCGGTCCTCCAGGTCACGGACCTGGCTGCGGGTCTTGGCCACGAACTCGTCGACGCGCCGACGGCTGTAGCCACGCATTTCCCGCTCGAACAGGTCGTCCTGGTTCGGGTCGCCGTGGAAGTCGCTATGTTCGCTCATGGTTCACACCCGTCGGGGTTCAGGCAAACCCGGGCGGCTCGGCTCTACCGAGCTGAACCGCTGCGGCGGTACCGGGCCTGCGGCTGGCGGCAATATCTGGATTGGCGCGGTCCCCCGGCCGCTCCGGACCTGCCTCAATGCTGAGATGTCCGGCTCGACTCTGTCCCGAAGGGACCGGCCGCGCAACCCAAACGATGTTTTGTCCTGATTCTTCGATTTCCTGGCCGCTGACTACGCGGCAGCCTACTCCTGGCCCGGCCGCCTGGCCGGGCCCCGCCGGCCCTGGCCGGCCCGTCTTGCTGGCACAATGCCGATGGCATATTCCGGACGGAGGCGGCCTTGGCGACTAACCCGATGATCGGGTCGGTAGATGGCGCCGTCCCCGTGGTCCACCCCGAGGCGTGGATCGCGCCGGGGGCCGTCGTGATCGGGTCGGTCCGGCTGGGCCGGGCCGCCAGCGTCTGGTACGGCGCCGTGCTGCGCGCTGACGACGAGGAGATCATCGTCGGCCCCGAGTGCAACATCCAGGATCTGTGCTGCCTGCACGTCGACCCCGGCGAGCCGGTGGTGCTGGAGGACCGGGTCAGCCTGGGCCACCACGCCACCGTGCACGGCGCCCATGTGGGCGCGGGCGCGCTGATCGGGATCGGCGCCGTCGTGCTGGGCCGGGCCAGGATCGGGGCGGGCACGCTGGTCGCTGCGGGGACGGTGGTGCCGCCCGGCCGCGAGTTTCCCGCGGGCGTGCTGGTGGCCGGAGTGCCCGGCCGGGTGGTGCGCGAGCTGACCGACGACGACCGGGCGGTGTTCGCCGGCACCGCGGCCAGCTATGCGGCTCGGGCCGTCCGGCACCGTGGCGTCGCCTGGCGCCAGGACCCGGCGGCGGACGGCCCGGCAGCGGACTACCCCCGGGTGGGTGAGTGACCCGGCGCGATAGCCCGAATGGGCCGGTCCTTACCTGACATATCCGGGCGGACCTGCAGTTTCGTCGCGGGCGGCCGGATGAGCCCGCTTTGCGGGTGATGCAGAAATGGCCCCGATGGGCCATGCGCGACCATACGAGTTCACCGTAACCTGGTAGCAGTTCCTCGCGGTTCGCTCGGCGATGGAGGTGGGCGCGATGGGGGATTACTTCGACTTTCGTGTCCACGACCTGGTGGCACTCGATGAGATCGAGCTTTATGCCGAGGTGCTGAGCGCCGTGGCCACTGCGGAGCGTCCGCTGACCGTGGCCGAGCTGGACCAGGTGCTGGGCGTGCAGCCCATGGCCGGTGCGTCCGCGTAACCGAGCCGCTGATCATTCCGTCGACGGCTCGCGGGTGAACATCACGTCGGTGTGCCAGCGGGTGAAGCCGAGTGACTCATACAGCCTGATCGCCGGGGCGTTGTCGCCGTCCACGTAGAGCATGACCGCCGGCAGGCCCCGGTCGCGCAGGTAGCGC
>JBOHCO010000252.1:0-3896 GCA_050698895.1 Streptosporangiaceae bacterium | reverse complement strand
GCATCGGGGTGATCTCCACCGGCAGCTGCCAGCTCTACGGCCACGGGCCGGGGCCGTCGACCATCATGAGCGGGCCCGCCGGGGCCTTCCACCTGGTCGACGACGCCGGCGCGAACATCGGCGTGCTGGCCGCCGCACCGGCGGGAGCGGCCGCATGACTGCGCTGCCCGCGGAGACGGCGCTGCCCGGGGGGGACACAGCGCGCCCTGGGGACACCCCAGGCCCCGGTGGCCCTATCCCCTCCGAGCCGCCTGCCGGCGGCAACACCGGGAGACTGGTCAGCGTCAGCCTGCTGGCCACCGTCGAGCAGGCCAGCACGGGCCCGGACCCCTACCGCGGGGACGCCGACGGCGCGCCCTACGTGCCGGTCGGCGACGGCGGCATCGTGCTCGGCGTCCGGCTGGGCGACGGGGTGTGGGACCACCGCGGCGACCACGCCGCGCCGGGCGCCTGCCTGGTGCACGCTGACCCGGCGGCCGGCTACGCGCTGGCCGCCCAGGCCTGCGCCGGCAACCTGGCCGAGGTCCGGACGGGCGGCGCGGCCGGCGAGACCGGGGCGGTGATCGGCAAGCGCGGCGAGGGCGGCCGGGTCATCGCGGCCTTCGGCCAGGCCGTGCTGCGCCGGCTCAGGCCCGGCGACCAGGTGGCAGTGCGCGGCCGGGGGCAGGGCGCGGCCGGCCCCGTGCCCGGGGTCACGCTGTGCAACATCGACCCGGCGCTGCTGGACCGGCTGCCCGTCGAGGTCGCCGGGGGCACGCTGACCGCCCGGGTCCGGACCGTGCTGCCCAGCCGGATCGTCGGCAACGGCATCGGCCGGCCGACCCCCATGTGGGACCTGGACCTCCAGCTCACCCCGGCCAGCGCGGAGCGGCACGGGGCGGCCGGCCTGCGGCTGGGCGACCTGGTCGCGATCGCCGACCTGGACGCCCGGTTCAACGCCGGCTACCGGCGGGGCTGGCTGAGCGTCGGCCTGGTCGTGCACGGCGGCAGCCCTCAGCCCGGCCACGGGCCCGGCGTGACCGTCATCGCCACCGGCCCGGCCGGGGCGCTCGCGGCCGCCGCCGACCCCGCCGGGCACCGCGGCCTGACCGAGGAGATCGCCCTGGAGGTGGCCCGTGAGCCGCGCTGACCAGGCCGGGCCCGGGTGGTGCGCCGCTCTGGATAGATTCGACAGCGGACGGGGTGCGGTACCCCGCGCGCTTTTCTGGGAGTCGGCATGATCTCGCACCCGTCACTGCCTGAGGTCGTCAAGGACACGCTGCGGCGGCGGATCCTCAACAACGAGCTGCCGGCCGGCGAGCGCCTCATCGAGGCCAGCCTGGCCGCGGAGTTCGGGGTCAGCCGGACCACCCTGCGCGCCGCGCTGATGGAGCTCAAGAACGACCGGCTGGTGGAGTTCTCGCCCCGCCGCGGCTGCTCGGTGGCCCGCATGACGCGAGCCGAGGTCGAGGATGCCTGCTTCGCCCGCTACCTGCTGGAGGCCGGGGCCGCCTGCGAGGACCGGGCGGTCATCGACGACCAGCTCATGGCCTCGCTGGACAAGGAGCTGGAGGCCATGGCCGAGGTGGCCGAGCGGGGCGACATGGCCGACATCGTGGAGAGCGACACCCGGCTGCACAGCCTGATCGTCGAGGCCAGCGGCCGGGCCCGGCTGGCCGAGCTGTGGCACGTGCTGGACGGCCAGATGGGCGCGCTCATCCGGTCCTCGCTGGAGTTCCAGGGCAGCGACCTGTCCGAGGTCGTGGTCCGCCACCGCCAGCTGGTCGACGCCATCCGCACCAGGGACCGCGCCGTGATGGCCGAGGCCATCAGGATGCACTACCTGGACCCCGACTCCTTCCACGACCACGACGGTGATCATGACCACGACTGAGGCCGCACCAGCGCCGGGCCGGCCGGCCGGCCTGACCCGGATCCCGCCCGCCCTCCGGGCCGCCGCCCTGGACCACTACGCCGCCCGCTACGGCCGGTCGGTACTGGAGCTCGACCAGGCCCTGGCCGCCGCGCCCGGCCCGGACGGCCTGATCGACCTGACCCACGGCGACACCAGGGCCTTCCTCCCGCCGGCGGCCGCCGCCACCGACTTCGACGCCGCCGTGGCCGAGAACACGGAGGCCTACACCGCCTACCGGGGCAGCGCCGCGCTGCGGGCCGGGCTCGCGCCGCGGCTGGCCGGGCTGCTCGGCCGGCCCGTCGACCCCGGCGCCGAGCTGATCATCACCCCCGGCACCCAGGGCGGCCTGTTCGCCGCGCTGTCCGCGCTGGTCTCCCCCGGCGACGTGGTCGCCCTGCCGGACCCCGAGTACTTCATGAGTGAGCGGATCCTGGCCTACCTTGGCGCGACCGCGCACCGTTTGCCAGTGTCATCGGATTCTCGCGGCCTGCTGTCCATCGCGGCGGACGCGCTCGACGCCGCGGCCGCCGCGGGCGCGCGGGTGCTCGTGCTGTCTCATCCCAACAACCCCACCGGCGGCGTCTACGCCCCCGCCGCCGCCCGCGCGCTGGCCGGCTTCGTCACCGGCCACGACATGCTGGCCGTGGTCGATCAGCTGTACTGCCGCCTCATCTTCGACGGCGCGGACTACGTGCACCTGTCCGCCCGGCCCGGCATGGCCGAGCGCACCGTCACGCTGGCCGGCCCGTCCAAGACCGAGTCCATGAGCGGCTACCGCGTCGGCGCCGCCGTCGGCCCGGCCCCGGCCATCGACGCCATGGAGCGGGTGCTGTCCCTGGCCGCGCTGCGCACGGCCGGCTACGGGCAGCAGGTGCTGCGGCACTGGATGGCTGACGATGCGGACTGGCTGGCCGACCGCATCGCCGCCCACCAGGCCCTGCGCGACGAGCTGGCCAGCCGCCTGCGGGCCATCCCCGGCGTGACCGTGGCGCCCCCGGCGGGCAGCTCGTACGTGTTCCCCGACGTGTCCGGCGCCCCCGGCGGCGGACCCGACGACCACGCCGTCGCGGTCGCGCTCAAGGCGGCCGGGGTGCTGGTCAGCCCCGGCTACCAGTTCGGCCCGGCCGGGCGCGGCCGGTTCCGCATCAACTTCTCCCAGGACGCCGGCCGCCTCGCCCTGGCCTGCGACCGCATCGAGGCCGTGCTGCGCGGCTGAGCCCGGCCGGCCCGCGGCCGGGCTAGGTGCCGCTGGCCAGCGCGGCCTGCAGCTCGGCGCGCTCGCCGGCGGTCAGCCGCTCGACGGGCACGCGACGGCCGTGGATCTCGATCTCGATGCCCTTGACCTTGTCGTGCCGGACCTGAGATAGCTGATCAGCTTCTGGGTCAGGTCGATGGCGTTGTTGGCCAGCTCAAGGACGGCCAGGATCTCGGCGGGCCCGAGCCGCGGCTGCTCGACCTCGACGGCGACCGGATCCACTCCCTCCTCGCCGCGCAGGTAGGCCTCCAGCTCGGCGGCCTCGGCGGCGGTGTCGGCGCCGGGGACGAGGTGAATGACGATCTCAGGCATGGCAAGTCTCCTCGGTCTCTGGGGCGGCGGCCGGGCCGGCCGACGCGGGTCGTCCCACCGTGAGCAGCTGCAGCGGAGCCCAGTAGTAGGCGCGGCGCTGGAGTGGCCCGGCGGCCGCCAGGTACTCGCGCTGAGCCCGGGCCAGGGCCAGGTCGGCCGGCGCGCCGGCGGCCAGGTGGCGGTGAAAGCAGGTGATCAGCGCGGCGGTGGCGTTGTCGTCGGCGGGCCAGACCGGCGCCAGCACGCTGCCGCACCCGGATTCGAGGAAGGCGGCGGGCAGGCCGAACAGCTCGTCGCCGGGCTGCTCGGCCAGGCCGCGGCCGCTGATCGCGAGCTGCCCGGCGTCGCAGGCGGCCAGCACCACCACCTCGCTGCGCAGGCCGGCGGCCGCGATCTCGAACCCGTCGACCGGGCCGTCGGAAAGCTCCAGCGTCG
>JBOHCO010000251.1:0-4160 GCA_050698895.1 Streptosporangiaceae bacterium | reverse complement strand
CGCTGATCCGCCCGCCGCGGCCCAGGCCCAGGCCCAGCCCGCCCAGGCCCCGCCCGCTCGGACCCCGCCGGCCCAGCCGCCAGCCGACCCGTGGCCGGGCCTGAAGAACGTGCCTGAGTCGCAGGTCCTCCAGCGCCCGCCCAGCGCCGTCATGCGCGTGACCACCACGGTGCTGCGGATCGGCCGGGCGGCCGACAACGACGTGGTGGTCTCGGACCTGAGCGTGTCCCGCTACCACGCCCAGCTGCGCCGGACCGCCCGCGGCAGCTTCGAGGTCGTCGACCTCGAGAGCCACAACGGCACCTTCCTCAACGGCCAGCGGATCACCGCCGCCCCGGTCACCGAGGATGACCTCATCGGCGTCGGGCCGGCCACGTTCCGGCTGGTGGGCGAGGAACTCCAGGAGTTCATCGACGCCGGCGACATCTCGCTGACGGCCAGGGACCTCACGGTCACGCTGCCCAGCGGCCGGGTGCTGCTCGATCACGTGAGCTTCCCGCTCGGCGAGCGCTGCCTGCTCGGCGTCATCGGGCCCAGCGGAGCCGGCAAGTCGACCCTGCTCGGGGCGCTGACCGGCATGGCCCCGGCCAACGACGGCGGCGTCCTGTACGACAATCGCGATCTTTACACCCATTACGCCGAGCTGCGGCACCGCATCGGCCTGGTCCCGCAGGAGAACATCCTGCACACCCAGCTCACCGCGGAGCGGGCGCTGGGCTACGCGGCTGAACTGCGCTTCCCGCGCGACACCAGCAAGGCCGAGCGCCGCCGCCGGATCGCCGAGGTCCTGGAAGAACTGGCCCTGACCCGGCACGCCAAGACCCGTACCTCGGCCATGTCCGGCGGCCAGCAGAAACGGGTCAACGTCGCGCTTGAGCTGCTGACCAAGCCGTCCCTGCTGTTCCTGGACGAGCCCACGTCCGGCCTGGACCCGGGGCTGGACAAGTCGGTCATGGAGCAGATGGCCAACCTGGCCCACGACGGGCGGACGATCATCGTCGTCACGCACAGCGTGGCCAACCTGAACCTGTGTGACCGCCTGCTGGTCCTGGTGCCCGGCGGCAAGATCGCCTATTTCGGGCCGCCCGAGGAGGGACTGCGGCACTTCGGGCAGCCGGGCTGGGCCGAGGTGTTCCAGGCCTTCGAGTCCGAGCCGGACCGCGACTGGGCCGACGAGTACCGCCGCTCGCCGTACTTCCACCGCTACATCGCCAGCGACATGGACCAGCCCGCGCCGGTGGCCAGGGGGCCGCAGGCCCCTTCGGCCCCGCCCGCGTCGCGCAACCGGCTGGCCCAGTTCAGCACGCTGTGCCGCCGCTACCTGGCGGTGATCTCCTCCGACCGGGCCTACCTGGCCGTGCTGGCGGCGATGCCGATCATCCTGGGCGTGCTGGCGGCCCTGGTGCCCTCGCCGCACGGGCTCACCGGGCGGGCCAACACCGACGCCGAGTCGGTGCTGCTGATCCTGGTCATCGCGGCCTGCTTCATCGGCGCCGCGAACGCGGTGCGGGAACTGGTCAAGGAACGGTCGATCTATACCCGAGAACGGGCCGCCGGCCTGTCGGCCGGCGCCTACCTGGCCTCCAAGCTGATCATCCTGGCGGTGATCAGCGCCGTCCAGGCGATCGTGCTGGTGCTGATCGGCCTGTTCGGCCGCAAGCTCCCGCACACGGGCGCGTTCCTGACCCACCTGCCGCTGGTCGAGATCGTCCTGGCCATCGGCATCCTGGCCGTCGTCTCGATGACCCTGGGCCTGCTCATCTCGGCCATGGTGAACAGCTCGGACAAGACGATGCCGCTGCTCGTGGTGGGCGTGATGTTCCAGGTCATCCTGACCGGCGGGATCTTCCCGGTGGCCGGGAAGGCGGGCCTGGAGCAGATCGCCTGGCTGTCGCCGTCGCGGTGGGGCTTCGCGGCGGTGGCCTCGACGGTGAACCTGAACGTCATCCAGCAGCCGCCGGGGGTCAAGCCGGCCGGGGCCAAGACGGCGGGGGCCAAGACGACAGGGGCCAAGACGACAGGGGCCAAGGCGGCGGGCTCAGTGATCCTCCCGGCCCGGCCGGCTCAGGACCGCCCGGCCCCGGCGGGCGCCGCCGGGACCTCCGCGGCCGGCGCGGCCAGGCCGCTGGCGGCGAGCAGCCCGACGCCGACCGTGCAGGCGCTGCCGACCGACCCGATCTGGCGGCACAAGCCGGCCGTCTGGCTGAAGGACATCATCCTGATGCTGGCCCTCGGGCTGGCGTTCACGCTGATCACCTGGTGGCGGATCGTCAAGATCAAGCCGGGCCGGCGCCGGTAACCGGGCGCGGTAGCCGGGCGCGGTGGCCGCGCCGGGCGCCAGGAGTTACAGGCGCCCGGCGTCGATGATGCGGCGCAGGAAACGCTGCGTCCGCTCGTCTCGCGGCTGAGTGAACAGCTCGCCGGGCGGCGCGTCCTCGACGATCTGGCCGCCCTCCAGGAAGCAGACCCGGTTGGCGATGTCCCTGGCGAACCCCATCTCGTGGGTGGCGATGAGCATGGTCATGCCGCCCTGGGCCAGCTCCCTGATCACGTCCAGCACCTCGGCGACGAGCTCGGGGTCCAGCGCGCTGGTCACCTCGTCGAGCAGCATGATCTGCGGGTGCATGGCCAGGGCCCGGACGATCGCCACTCGCTGCTGCTGGCCGCCGGACAGCCGGTCGGGATACTCGTCCTGCTTGTCGGCCAGGCCGAATCGGCTCAGCAGCTCCCTGGCCTGCGCCTGAGCCTCCGCGCGCGGCATCCGCAGCGCCTTGGTCGGGGCCAGGGTCACGTTCCGCAGCACGTTCATGTGCGGGAACAGGTTGAAGGACTGAAAGACGATGCCGACCTGGCGCCGGACCAGGTTCTCGTCGACGTTCGTCCCGCTGACCTGATGCCCGAGGATGCTGATCCGCCCGCCGTTGATGGACTCGAGGAGGTTGATGCAGCGCAGCAGCGTCGATTTCCCTGAGCCCGACGCGCCGATCAGGCAGATGACCTCGTGCGCGGCCACGGACAGGTTGATGCCCTTGAGCACCTCGTTGGCCTCGAAGGACTTGTGCAGGTCCTCGATCAGGATGGCCTGGCGCGCCGGGGCCGAGGGCGCGCCCGCCGCCTCGGTCTCGAAGCGGCTCATGTCGTCGCCCCGGCCAGCCGCCGGCGGCGGTCCCGGTCGATCAGCCGGTCGGTGAACCGGGCCAGCGGGATGGTCAGGATCAGGAACAAGATCGCCGCCACCGTGAAGCTGGAGTAGTTGAACACCGTGCTGGCGTAGATCTGCGCGGCCTGGTTGGCCTCGATGGCACCGAGCACGCCGACCAGCGCGGTGTCCTTCTGGAGGCTGATGAAGTCGTTCAGCAGCGGCGGGATGACGTTGCGCACGGCCTGCGGCAGGATCACGTACCGCAGCGAGGTGGCCTGCGACAGGCCGAGCGAGCGGGCCGCGGCGACCTGGCTGCGGTGCACCGAGTTCAGCCCGGCCCGGTAGACCTCGGAAACGTAGGCCGAGTAGGACAGCGTGAGCGCGATGACGCCGTAGACGGCCAGCGGCTGAGTCGAGATCACCGTCAGCCGCAGCGCGGGCAGGCCGAACCCGACCGCGTAGATGACCAGGATCAACGGCACGCCGCGGAACAGGTCCACGTAGATCGTGCTCAGCAGGCGCAGCGGGAACAGCACCGGGCTGGTCGACTGCCGGATGAGGGCCAGCACCAGGGCCAGGATCAGGATCAGGACCTCGGCGGCCAGGAACATCCGGATGTTGAGCCAGAGGGCCTCGCCGACCGAGTAGGTGCCGTTCACGCTTCCGGTCAGCGCCTGGCCCATGTCGTGCAGGTCGAAGAAGGTGTGCCGGACCTGACTGCTGCCCGGCGCGGCCAGGAAGATCGCCACGATCACGGCGATCACGACCACCGTGCTGACGGTCGAGATGGCCGTGGCCCGGCGGCCGCCGCCGGCCAGCAGCCGCGGCCCGCGGCCGCCGAACCCGCCCGCGACCAGCTCCCCGCCCCGCTCGCTATCTGTCATCTACGCTGCTGCCGCGCCGGCTAGGGCTGGATGGTGGGGATCTTGATGTACAGCTGCAGCCACTTCTTCTGCAGCGCGGCCATCGTCCCGTTCGACTTGAGCGTCGACAGGGCCTTGTTCACGCAGGTCACCAG
>JBOHCO010000250.1:0-1653 GCA_050698895.1 Streptosporangiaceae bacterium | reverse complement strand
GGCCAGATCCCTGGCCGCGCCGTTACGCCAGATCGGATGATCGTCCACGATGAGGACGCGGACCGGATGGTCCGGTTCGGGGGACGGCAAGCTCCACCTCCGTTCCCTGGCCCGGCGCGGACGTCACCCAGGCGGTGCCGCCTACCTCGCGCAGCCGGCCGACGATCGAGTGCGACACGCCGAGCCGGCCCGCCGCCGTGGCCTTCGCCAGTCTGCCATCGGCGAACCCGATCCCGTTGTCGCGGACGCTGACCCGGACCGTCTCGCCCACGTCCTCCACCAGCACCCAGGCGTGCGCATCTGCCCCGGCGTGCTGCCGCACGTTGTCCAGCGCGGCCGCCGTGGCCCCGCTCAGCGCCGTCGCCGCCGAGGCCGGCAGCGGCACGGCGCTGGCCGGGCAGGACACTGTCACCTCCGGGTCCCCGAATGGCTCGATCAGCTCCCGCAGGTCCACGGGCTGGTCGGCGCCGTCGGGCTTAGGCGCGGCCTTCGCCGCTCTGGCCCTGGTGCCGGTCGTCTTGGTGCCGGTCGTCTTGGTGCCGGTCGTCTTGGTGTCAGCACCCTTTGTTCTGGTGCTAGTTGTGCCGGTGCCCATCGTGTCAGCGGCCATGGCGTCAGCGGCCTTGGCGGTGCCAGCCTTGCCCGGGCGCCGGGCAGGCCAGAGGCTGCGGCCCGGCCCGGGCGAGGTCGCGAGCCCGCCTGGGGCCGGACCTGCGGCCGCATTCGCGGTGACCGGTGCCAGGTCAGTCATGCCAGCCCCACTGGCCCCACCCGCGCGAGCGCCCTCGTCTCCCAGGCCCGCCGTGCTCAGCGTTTGATCGACCGCCGAACTGCTCACGGTCGCTATGCGAGCCGCCTCGCTCGCCGGGGACGCCGGGCTCATCGCCTCGGCCCCGGGAACCCCCGCGAGGCTCGCCGTCGGCCCCGGTGCGGTCCCGCTGATCAGCCGGCGCAGAGCCGATTCCTGCTCCGCTGCCATATGACCAAGCTCGGCCGCCTCCCCGCCCAGCGCCCGGCCCCGGCTGCTGACCCGAGTCAGCACCTGGAGCACCGAGTCATGGATGTCACGAGCCAGCCGCTCCCGCTCCGCGATCGCCGCTTGCTGACGCGCGACCCGAGCCACCGCCTCCTCGGCCTGCAAGCCCAGCCGGACGATATAACCGCCGATCCCGCCCGCGATAAGCAGCAGCACGATGTTGCTGAACGGGTTCTCCAGCGACAGTTGCGGTCGCTCCACGTAGTCCGAGCCCGAGATCACCAGCGCTGCCGTGATCCCCACCCAGGGGCCGAATGCCACCGCGCAGGCCAGCACCGGCGAGGCCGCCCAGAAGGACGGCAGGGTCGGGAAGCCGTGAGCGATCCGCGACGGCGTGTCCACCCACCGCGTGCTGTACACCAGCCCGGCCGTGACGATCACATCCGCCACGATTAGCCAGCGCTGACGACCGCCCGGCCGCGAGTACGCCACCACCGTGACCGACGTCCAGAAAATGATGACCGCCAGGATCGCGATTCCGCCCGCCGGATGCGCGTACTGGTCATGGTCGCGGATGATCAGGACGGCCGCGTAGATCATGGTGACAACCCGGTAGACGGCCACCACCCGCCACATCCGCTCGGTCATATTCGTGACATTACGCTCGACCGCCCGGC
>JBOHCO010000249.1:0-2183 GCA_050698895.1 Streptosporangiaceae bacterium | reverse complement strand
CCTGATGCGGGCCATGAGCCACGCCCTGGACCTGATCGGCACCCACCGGTTCAGCTACGCGCCGCTGATCACCCACCGGTTCGGGCTGGACGGCGTGGACCAGGCCTACGAGCTGATGGACGCCCGCGCCGACGGCTTCGTCAAGGCCGTGCTCGAGCCGTGACCCGAGGGGCCCGGGCGCGGGGAGGGACGCAGGCGCGGCGAGGACCCGCCACTGCGAGCAGGCGGACCGGGCCGCCGCACCTGCGCGCGTCGCTCGCGCCCCTCTAGTCCCACACACCACACTGGCATCCAAGCCAACTGGTGATCATGGCTGTGGATGTCCCGTTGCTAACACCGGGGTGTAGGTAACGGGACACCCACGGCCGGGTGACACCGACGCGAGCAGATCCTGCGGTCGCGCCCGCCCCGGTGGTCCCATCCGGCTCTGCGGCCCGGCCGGTCTCACAGACGGACAGGCCAGGTCCTGGCTTACTGCCGTCCGTTATGCCGACCGCAGTGATCGCGGAACTTCGTCAGCGATATTCACTGACGGCTTTCCGGGATCATGAGCCAGTCATTTCGGCCTGGCCGCAGCACGGTGTGCTTGGCACCGGGGGTCTGCGGATATCCTCCCGGAGGTGCAGGAGAGCAGAGCGCGGCGCGTCGTGGACCGGCTGCGGGAACGCGGAGTCAAGGCCACGCTGGCCCGGGTGAGCACGGACCGATTCGGGATCGCCGTGAGGCTGACCGGCGGGCGCGAGGCGCAGTGGAATACCGAGGGCACGGCGGGACTGAGCGCTCAGGTGCTGCGCGACGGCGACCTCGTCGGCTTCGTGCCCAAGATCGAGGGGTCCGCGGACTTCAGCGAGGACCAGATCGTCGACGCGATCGCGCGGGCGGACTACGACCCGCCGGTCGGCCGCCTCCGGGACGAGGCACCGCCCGACGGGCCGCCATTGCCGCTGGCCGGCGGGGTCTTCCGCCGGATGCTCGACGGCTTCCGGGAGTGACTGGTCCGCGAGCTGACCGGTCCCCTTACGGATGCGCTCGGAGCGCGGCGATGACCCACTGGAAGGCCGGGACCGTGCGGGTGAATGGCGGGCGGTCGTTGAGGATGCCCGCGAGCTGCCAGTAGCGCTCGATGCGCTCGTCGGTGAAGGTCTCCAGCACGGCGCGAATCTCCTCCCGCTCGGCCGGGGACGTGCTCGGCGGGATGATCTGGTCGAGAACCGGCCGGGCCTCGGGCGCGGCCGGGTCAAGGGCATCAGCCAGGGCGCGGCCCGCGTGCTCGAGGACGGCAACGGCATCGACGCCCCAGGGCGGCCTGGTCGCGCTGCTGCCGGCCTGGACCATGTCCCGCGCGCGCCGCTGGAACCCCTCATCCGCCACCAGCCCGGCCAGCTCGATCCAGGCGTCCACCTGCTCGGCCGACGGATCGTCGGGAAGCTCGGCGGGCATGGCGCGCATGCCACGGGCGATGCCCATCGCCGGGCCGTCCGGTGCGACGCCGGCGAACGTGCGGTCCACGAACTCGTCGATGATCTGCTGCCGCTCGTGCGCCGACAGCCTGGCTAGGTCGTTCATTTGCTTTGCCTCCTCGATGTCGCTGCCCCGGGCGGCCAGCACGCGCAGCACGGCCCGGCGCAGCCGCAGCACGCGGATCTGCGCCTCGAGCGCCGTCGCGTGCACGCTGGCGAGCTCGGCCACGCTCTTGCGGCCCCCGAGCACCTCACGGATGTCGCCCAGCCCGAGACCCAGGTCGCGCAGGGTGCGGACCAGGTCGAGGCGGGCGATGTCGGCGGCGCCGTACCGCCGGTACCCGCCCGCCGACCGGCCGACCGGCGCAAGGACGCCGCTGTCGCACCAGAACCTGATCGTCCTGGCCGACACGCCGACCCGGTCGGCGGCCTGCCCGATGGTGTATGACTCCGCTGACTCGCCCACGGCTACGACTGTGCACCCTCCAGCCGCTGGAAGGTCAAATCCTCATTGTGCCGCTCTTCTGGGGGTACGCGGTTACCGCATGTGGATCCAGTCGTTGCGCATCTGGATCGCGCGCACCACGCCGAGCATGTCGCGCGGCCTCGGCGATCAGCCGGCTGTTCTTGTGAACGTCGGGTATCGCTGCCTGTGGGCGAAGGTCGCCGCGCTGCAGCTTGTCGAGCTTGACCGCGGCGATGGGGCAGGCCATCTGGCCGGAG
>JBOHCO010000248.1:0-3155 GCA_050698895.1 Streptosporangiaceae bacterium | reverse complement strand
GGGACGCGGGCGGCCGGGCCACGCCGGTCACCGCGGACGTCAGCCGGCCCGAGGACGTGGACCGCCTGTTCGCCGCGGCCGGGCAAGCCGGCCGCCCCGCCGCGCTGGTGTGCGCGGCGGGCGTGCTGACCTCGGTGCCGTTCGCCGACACCACGACGGCCATCTGGAACGAGACGCTGGCGGTCAACCTGACCGGCGCCTTCCTGTGCTGCCGGGCCGCGTTCACCGCCATGCAGCCGGCGGGCGAGGGCCGGATCGTCACCATCGCCTCGCTGTCGGGGGTCTACGCGACCGAGAAGTTCCCCGGCCTGGCCGCCTACAACGTGTCCAAGTACGGGGTCGTCGGGCTGACCGAGGCGGTCGCGGTCGAGGGCCGGCCGCACGGCATCAGCGCGATCTGCGTCAGCCCCGGCGCGGTGGACACCGAGATGCTCCGCCGGGCCAACCCGGACCTGCGCCCCGGCCTGACCCCGGCCGACGTCGCGGAGCTGATTGTCGCGCTGCTGGACAGCCCGCTGGCCCCGGCCAGCGGGGCGAACATCCCGCTGTTCTCCAACGCCTAGCTCAGGCGGTCACAGGCGGTCAGCCGCCGGCCAGGGACCACAGGTCGGTCCCCTCGTCGGCCAGCGCCGCGGCGCCGGGCGCGGCCTGCCGGGCCACCAGCTGCGCGCTGGCCGCCATCTCCGAGTCCTTGTCCAGCTCCGGGTCGTCGCCGCGGTCAAGCCCGACGGCCGCCCGCACGACGCCGCCGGTCAGGTAGAACCCGATCAGCTTCCCGTCCTCGAGGCTGCCGCGGACCACGAAGTCGTCCCAGTGCGTCACGTAGCCGGCGTACTCGAGCTTGTGCTCGTACTGAGCCGACCAGAACGTGTACAGGTAGTCGTAAGGCGCATCGGAGCCGAGCATGGACCGGGCGGCCGCCGCCCCGTGCTTCTCGGCATTGTTGTAGTGCTCGACCCGGACCCGGCCGAGCAGCGGATGCAGCTGGTCGGCCACGTCCCCGGCCGCATAAACGTCCGGCACGCTGGTGCGGCACTGCCCGTCGGTCAGGACGCCGTTGCCGGTTTCCAGTGACCCGCCGGTCACGGCGGGCACCTCGGGCGAGATGCCGATGCCCGCCACGACGAAGTCGCACGGCACCCGCCTGCCGCCGCTCGTGACCACCGCCGACACCCGCTGGTCGCCCTCGAACCCGGCCACCTCGTCGCCGGCCAGCAGCTCGACGCCGTGGCCGCGGTGGATGCTGCCCATCACCTTTCCGACCTGCTCGCCCAGCACCCGCTCGAGCGGGTACCGCCCGCCGAACACGGCGGTGACGGCCACTCCGAGCTGGGTCAGGGAGGCCGCGACCTCGCTCCCGATGAAGCTCATGCCCACGACGACGGCGCGGCGGCCGGGCCGGGCCTCCCGCTTGATCGCCTCGCAGTCGGCCACGGTGCGCAGGTAGTGCACGCCGGCCAGGCCGGCGCCGGGCAGCCGGAGGTGGTGCGGCTGGCCGCCGGTGGCCAGCAGCAGCTGGCCGTAGTCCAGCTGCTGGCCCGAGCCCAGGGCGAGCGTGTGCGCGGCGGCGTCGATGCCGGTGACCTCGGCGGCCAGCCGCTCGACGTCGTGCTCGCCGTACCACGAGGCGGGCCGGACGTACCAGCCGTCCAGGTCCTCCTCCGACCGCAGGTAGGTCTTGGACAGCGGCGGGCGGCCGAACGGGACGCCGGGCTCCCGGCCGACGATCGTGACCGGGCCGGTGAACCCCTCCTCCCGGAGCGTCACGGCGGCATTGCCGCCGGCCAGTCCGCCGCCGAGGATCACGATCCGCTTAGTCATAGACGCCCAGGCTAGCCCTGGTAGTAGCGGTCGGCCACGGATAGTGACTCGTCCAGGATGGCCAGTCCCTCCTTGGCCTCGGACTCGGTGACCGTGCAGGGCGGGACCACGTGCAGCCGGTTGTAGTTCACGAACGGCAGCAGGCCGCGCGCCTTGCAGTCGGCGACCAGCGCGCTCATGCCCTCCGAGGAGCCGCCGTAGGGGGCCAGCATCTGCCTGGTCTCCCGGTTGGACACCAGGTCCAGGGCCCAGAACACGGCCGTGCCGCGCACCTCGCCGATCACGGGGTGCCGCCCGGCCAGCTCGCGCAGGCCGGGGCCGAGGACGCCGGTCCCGATGCGCACGGCGTTCTCGATGATGCCCTCGTCGCGCATGGCGTCGATGGTGGCCACGATGGACGCGCAGCCCAGCGGGTGCCCGGAGTAGGTCAGCCCGCCGGGGAAGACGCGGTCGCTGAACGTCGCGGCGATGGGGTCGCTGATGATGACCCCGCCGATGGGCACGTAGCCGGAGTTGGAGCCCTTGGCGAAGGTGATCAGGTCGGGCACGATGCCGTGGTCCTCGAACGCGAACCACCGGCCGGCCCGGCCGAAGCCGCACATCACCTCGTCGGCGATGTAGACGATGCCGTGCTTGTCGCACAGGGCCCGGACCCCGGCCAGGTAGCCGGGCGGCGGGATGAGCACCCCGGCCGTGCCCACGATGGTCTCGAGCAGCACCGCGGCGATGGTGGACGGCCCCTCGTACTGGATGACCTGCTCCAGGTGCTCGAGGGCGCGCTCGGCCTCCTGCTCCGGTGAGTCGGACCAGAACGGCGACCGGTACAGGTGCGGCCCGAAGAAGTGCACGTGGCCGGTGGCGAACTCGTTGGGCCAGCGGCGCGGGTCGCCGGTGGCGGCGATCGCGCTGCCGGTGTTGCCGTGGTAGGAGCGGTGGTAGGTGAGCACCTTGGCCCGGCCGGTGTGCAGCCGGGCCATCCGGATGGCGTTCTCGTTGGCGTCGGCACCGCCGTTGGTGAAGAAGACCTTCTCCATGCCCTCGGGGGCCAGCGCGGCCAGCCGGGTGGCCGCCTCGCCGCGGGCCTCGTTGGCGTGCTGCGGGGCGATGGTGCACAGCTTCTGGGCCTGGGCGGCGATCGCCGCGGTCACCCGGGGGTGCTGGTGCCCGATGTTGGTGTTCACCAGCTGGGAGGAGAAGTCCAGGTACCGCTTGCCGTCGTAGTCCCAGAAGTAGCTGCCCTCGGCGGCGGCGATGGGCAGCGGGTTCAGCGACCCCTGGGCCGACCAGGAGTGGAACACGTGCGCCCGGTCCATCGCGACGACCTCGGCGCCGCG
>JBOHCO010000247.1:0-3124 GCA_050698895.1 Streptosporangiaceae bacterium | reverse complement strand
CGGGGCCCAGGTCGCACCCGTCGTACAGGCCGACGTCCAGCCCGTCGGCCTGATGCCCGGCGGCCCGCAGGAACGGCACGAGCACGGCTCCGATGTAGCCACGGTCGCCCGCAACCAGGACCCTCATTAGCTGACCCCCAGGTCTCCCAAACGAATTGCAGGCGTCCGCCGACGGGCCCGCCAGTGCACTCACATGACCCGCCACCGCGCCGGATGATACATCCGGTTTTCGCCCCAGGCTCAACCCCGCCGGCTGTATCACGGCGGCCCCGTTCGCTGTCCTATAGACGCTGGGTTTACCGGCTGGGCTTTCGCATGAGAAGAAGCGGAACGAGCGGATCGGGCGAGCCATGTCAGGGGGGGACGATGGTGGCGGGCGGCGAACATGCTAACGATGGCGGCCGGAGGCCGGGCGGAGGCCGGGCAGTGAGCCGCGTCCTGATCATCGTCCAGAACCTGCCCGTGCCGTTCGACCGGCGCGTCTGGCTGGAGTGCCAGGCGCTGGTGGCGGCGGGCTACCAGGTCGCCGTGGTCTGCCCCAAGGGCGACGGCGACCCGGCCTTCCAGGTCATCGACACCGTCGAGGTGTATAAATACAAGCCCTACGCGCCCGGCGGCAGCAAGCTCAGCTTCATCGCCGAGTACATCTACTCGTTCGTGGCCACGGCCTGGACGACGCGCAAGGCCCGCCGGCGCGGCACGTTCAAGGTCATGCAGGCCTGCAACCCGCCGGACATCTTCTGGCCGATCGCCAAGCTGCTGCGGGCCATGGACGGCACCAGGTTCGTGTTCGACCACCACGACCTGTCCCCCGAGCTCTACCAGTCGCGCTTCCCCGAGGGTCCGAGCCTGCCCTACCGGGGCCTGCGCGCCCTCGAGCGGACGACGCACCGGACCGCCGACCACGTGATCTCCACCAACGACTCCTACCGCGACATCGCCATCCACCGCAGCGGCAAGGCCCCGGCCGACGTGACCGTGGTCCGCACCGGGCCCGACCCCGACCGGCTGCGCCGCGGCCCGGCCGACCCCGACCTTCGCCGCGGGCGCAAGTACCTGGCCGCCTACATCGGCGTGATGGGGCCCCAGGACGGGGTGGACATCGTGGTGCTGGCCGCCGACATCCTGGTCCGCCAGCTGCACCGCGAGGACATCAGCATCACCCTGATGGGCTCGGGTGACAGCTTCACCGAGCTGGTCGCGCTGCGGGACAGGCTGAATCTGGGCGGCTACGTGGAGTTCACCGGCCGGGCCCCCGACGAGCTGGTGACCCGGGTGATGTCCACCGCCGACGTGGGCCTGTCGCCCGACCCCAAGAACCCGCTCAACGACGTGTCCACGATGAACAAGTCGATGGAGTACATGGCGTTCGAGCTCCCGGTGCTGGCCTTCGACCTGCGGGAGACGCGCGTGTCGGTGGCCGACTCCGGCGTCTACGTGACGCCCAACAACATCCACGACTACGCGGTGGCCCTGGCCGACCTCATGGACGACGAGCCCAAGCGCCGCAAGCTCGGCCGCCTGGGCCGGATCCGGGTCGAGCAGGAACTGGCCTGGAGCCACCAGAAGAAGGCCTACGTGGACGTGTACGACAGCCTCACCACCGACCGGCGGGCCAAGCTCGACGCCCCAGCCCAGCACGCCGAGCCCGCCCCCGCTACCCCGGCCAGCGGCTGACATGTGCGGGATCGCAGGCTGCTACCAGCAGGCCGACGGCCGCCAGCTGGTCGACATCATGGTCGACCGGATGGCCCACCGCGGCCCGGACGCGGCCGGGGTCTGGGCGCACGCCGACGACCGGGTGTCGGTCCAGCTCGGCCACCTCCGGCTGTCGATCATCGACCTGTCCGCCTCGGCCGACCAGCCGTTCGTCAAGCACGGCATGACGCTGGTCTACAACGGCGAGCTGTACAACTACAAAGAACTGCGGGCCGAACTGGCCGGCCGCGGTGTCCGGTTCGTCACGAATTCCGACACCGAAGTGGTGCTCGAGGCCTGGCGGGCGTGGGGTGCGGCGGCGCTGCGCCGGTTCCGGGGCATGTTCGCGTTCGCGCTGGCCGACACCGCGACCGGCGAACTGGTGCTGGCCCGTGATCCGCTGGGCATCAAGCCGCTGTACTACCTGCCGCGCGGGGACGGCGTGCTCTTCGCCTCCGAGCTGAAGGCGCTGCTGGCGGCGGTGGGCTCCGAACTCCGGATCGAGCCCGGCGCGCTGGTGGCTTCCATGTTGTACTACTGGGTTCCCGAGCAGCGCTGCGCGATCGACGGCGTGCGGAAACTCCCGGCCGGGTCCTGGGCTCGCTTCCGCCCGGATGGCACGCACGAGGTGCATTCCTACTGGCGCGTGCAGGACATCGCGCTCGAGGCCGCGGCGGGCCCCGCCGCCGACCTGCGGTCCGTGATCGAAGAATCGGTGGCCGCGCACCTGGTCGCCGACGTTCCCGTGTCGAGCTTCCTGTCCGGGGGCCTCGACTCGAGCATCATCACTGTCCTGGCCCACCGGGCCGCGAGTGACGTCGACGCCTACACGATTACCTTCCGGCCCGAGGACCACAAGCTCGAGGCGATGCCGGACGATGCCGTCTACGCACGGAAGGTCGCGGCGCAGTTCGGCATCAAGCTGCACGAGATCGAGATCTCGCCGGACATCGCGAGCCTGCTCCCGCGCATGGTCGACATTCTCGACGAGCCGATCGGCGACCCGGCCGCGATCAACACACTGCTCATGTGCGATGCCGCACGAGCCAGTGGCGTTAAGGTAATCCTGTCCGGTATGGGGGCCGATGAGCTGTTCGGCGGCTACCGCAAGCACCTGGCCTGCCTGATGGCCAGCCGGTACGGCCAGCTGCCCGGGGCGGTAAGGGCGAGCGCCCGCTTCGCCGTGGACCGCCTCCCCGTGAGCATCGGTGACCGCGGGCTGCGTTATCCCCGCTGGGCCAAGCGCTTCATGACATTTGCTGAGTTGCCCGAGGAGGCGCGGTTTCGGCGCAGCTACACGCTGTACGACCCGGAAGACCTGGCCTCGCTCGTCGGTCCAGACCTGGAAGACCAGGTCGGCCAGGTCATCGACGAGCACAGCGCCGTCTACCACGACAACGACCTGGACGATGAGATCAACCGGATG
>JBOHCO010000246.1:0-6868 GCA_050698895.1 Streptosporangiaceae bacterium | reverse complement strand
CTGCTGGCCCGGTGCGGGGCGATCGGCGCGCGGCTGGGGCCGACCGTCCTGCGCGCCTCTACGGCCGGCGCGGTAGCGGCCGCGCTGCTGCTCAGCGCGTCGGGCCGCTGGGCGTAAGACCGCTAGGCGCAGGGCCCTTAGGCGCCTCGTGCTGGTCGGGCCACAGTGGTGACAGGACCCGTTGGGCCCAGTCATCGGGCAGGTCTGAGGTGGCGATGTAGCGCGCGTAGAACGAGCCGATGAGCATGCTGGCGATCGCCTCCGGATCCGTCGATGGCGGCAGCTCGCCGGCCTCGATGCCGTCGGAGAGCGCCTGGCGCAGCAGCGCGCGGCGGGGGCCGGCCAGCCGGGTGCGGAAGGCCTGGAGCAGTTCGGGATGCCGGTCACCCACCCGCCGCGGCGTCCCGGCAGGCAGGTACTAGTACGACTCCCCGTTCCGGCCGGAGGGCAGCGTGTACCGCCCGGCCCGGCCGGAGCTGGTGATGACCAGGTCGGGCCGGCCCAGGCCCAGCATGCGCTGCACCACCTTGCGGGTCGACTTGCGGGTCGACTTGCTGGTCGGCGAGGACGACGGACACGGCCCGGTGGATGAGCCGATGGCCCCCGGGGTCTGTCCGGCGGCAGTGTCCCCTGGCGCCGGAGTGGTGGTGCTCGAGCCGGGCGCGCCGGGGCTGACTGACCCGCTCGAGCCCGGGTCGGTCGAGTCCGGGCTGCTGGCCTCGGCGCCCGGCGTGCCCGTGGCGCCCGAGCCGGGCTCGCTCGGCGAGGTGTCGCTGGTGGCGGGCGACGGGCTGGTCGTGGTCGGCTGCGGGCTGGTCGACGTCGGGCCCGGCGAGGTGCTGGTGCTGATCGGCGACGAGCTGCTCGGGGTCCCCGAGGTCGGCACGGTGGTCGGCGAGGCCGAGCTGCTGGCCAGGTGGCACTTGCTGGCCACCGACCCGGTCGGCGAGGGCGTGCCGGTGTAGCCCGACGACCCTGGCGTGGCCTGGAACGGCGAGGAGCCGTGCACGGCGCCCTGGCCCGACGCGCCGCCCGAGCCGCCGACCCCGTTGCCCGGCCCCGAGGCGGAGTCGGGCGCGGCGTTGATCGCCCGGGGGATGACCATGGCCGCGAAGGCCCCGCCTGCTACGACGAAGATCGCCAGGGCCGTGGCGGTCACCGGCCGCAGCCAGCGCAGGCCCGGCTTGGCGTGCCCGGGCGGGGTGTCGAGCGGCCGGAACCGGTCGACCAGGGCCCAGAAGATCTCGCAGGCCGTGCCGAAGGCCGGCACCGCCCAGCCGGTGAACCGCACCGCGGCCACCGAGTACCAGCCCGCGATCGAGGAGAACGACAGCAGCGGCGGATACCCGAGCCGCTCCCTGATCCGCTCGAGCCCGTCAGCCGACGGCTCGACGGACTCCGCCGCCGCGTGCAGGGCACGCCGCAGGATGTCGTCGTAGTCGCGGTTGACGGCCCCGTTCACGCTTCACGCTCCAGCACCCCGCGCATGGCGATCATGGCCCGGGCCGTGTGACTCTTGACGGCCCCCTTGCTGATGCCCATGGCGGTGGCGATCTGGGCCTCGGACAGGTCCCCGTAGTAGCGCAGCACCAGGGCCTCGCGCTGGCGCGGAGGCAGGGTCCGGAGCGCGGCCACCACGGCCGACCGCTCCAGCAGCGTCATCGCGCCGTGCTCAGCGCTCGGCATGTCGGGCGGCGGCTTGGGCGCGTTGCGGTCCACCACTACCCGGTGGCGCAGAACTGATCGGGATCGGTTGACCACCGACTGCCGCAGGTAGGAGAGGGCTTTATCGCTGTCCCGCAGCCGGCGCCATCCGCCGTGCATCGCGACAAACGAGTCCTGCACTACTTCCTCCGCGGTTGCGACATCCCGTACGAGCAGGGCCGCGAGGCGCACCAGCGAACGATAATGCGCGGTGTAGAGAGCGGTCACTGCCCGGTCGGCATCCCGGTCGGTCGGCACCGACCCCAGCGCGACATCCGCTACCAGGGTTTCGGTCACGTTAGTTGGACGCGCGACCACGTCACTAGGTTCACCCGCCGTCATAGCGGATCCGTGCAGCCCACTGCTCGGGCGTGGACATCACCAACGCTTGCACTTTCCCCCCATGCCCACCATTTCTGGATTGCATCGCCGCTACCGCCAGTTTTGCGACGCACCCGCGGCGACGGCAGGCAGACATGGCCCGCGCACCAGAGGGGTGGTGCATCGTGGGTTCGCAGTAGTGTCACCATATATGTCGGCGGCGCGGTTAACCCGCTACACGTTAAGATCTTCCCGTGCCAGACTGCCTCTTTTGCAAGATCGTTACGGGCGATCTGCCGGCTGACCGGGTGCTGGAAAGCAAGCGGACCATTGCGTTCCGCGACATAGATCCCCAGGCGCCCGTGCATGTCCTGGTAATACCACGTGAGCACCTGCCCGACATCGCAGCAGTAGCGCAGGCCGACGGCGGGCTGCTGGACGAGATCGCGGACCAGGCCCGGCAGGTGGCCGCCGATGCGGGGATCACCGATTACCGGGTGGTGTTCAACACCGGGGCCGGGGCCGGCCAGACGGTGTGGCACGCCCACGCCCATGTCCTGGGCGGCAGGCCGATGACGTGGCCGCCGGGATAGCAGCGGGCATGCCCGCGATATCCGCGGGACCTATCGACTGGACGTATCCACTGGATGAGGTGCTGCCGAGACGGGCATAAAATGGCGGCAGTGCCTGGCATGGGCGCGCTGGCCAGTATCAGGGAGCAGCGCGCGGCGCGTGCCTGAGCAGGGAAGGGTCATTGACAGACAAAGCGCGTGACACGGCCAAGGGCCGGAGCGAGACGGCCGCCGGCGATAGCCCGCCCACCTCGCCCACCCAGGTGAAGATCGTCATCCCGGATGACCACTCGATGGTCAGCCTCCTCGGGTCACGCGACGAACTGCTCGCCGTCATCGAAAATTCGTTCGACGCCGACGTGCACGTGCGCGGCAACGAGATCACCGTCACCGGCTCGCCGTCCGAGACCGAGCTGGCCTCCCGACTGCTCGACGAGCTGATCCAGATGATCGCCGAGGGCACCGAGCTCACCGCCGACGCGGTCGAGCGCAGCGTGTCGATGCTGCGCCGCAAGCGCGGAGCCCGTCCGGCCGAGGTCCTCAACCTGGGCATCCTGTCCTCGCGCGGCCGCACCATCCGGCCCAAGACGTTGAACCAGAAGCGCTATGTGGACGCGATCGACAACCACACGATCGTGTTCTCGATCGGCCCGGCCGGGACCGGCAAGACGTACCTGGCCATGGCCAAGGCGGTGCGCGCCCTCCAGGACAAGGAGGTCAACCGGATCATCCTGACCCGGCCGGCCGTGGAGGCGGGGGAGCGGCTCGGGTTCCTGCCCGGCACCCTGTACGAGAAGATCGACCCGTACCTGCGGCCGCTGTACGACGCCCTGCACGACATGGTCGACCCGGACTCGATCCCCCGGCTGACCGCCGCCGGGACCATCGAGATCGCGCCGCTGGCCTACATGCGCGGCCGGACGCTGAACGACTCGTTCATCATCCTGGACGAGGCGCAGAACACCTCGGCCGAGCAGATGAAGATGTTCCTGACCCGGCTGGGCTTCGGCTCCCGGATCGTCGTCACCGGCGACGTGACCCAGGTTGACCTGCCCGCGGGCACGACCAGCGGGCTGCGCCTGGTGCAGGACATCCTGGACGGCGTCGACGATGTGTACTTCTCGCGGCTGACCAGCCACGATGTGGTCAGGCACAAGCTCGTGGCCGACATTGTTGACGCCTACGAGCGCTACGACGCCCGGCAGGCCGCCGACGGCGGCCCGCTGACCGGCGGCAGGCCGCGGCGAGACCCCCGCCGCACCCACTGACCATGCCTTCCCCTGGCCAGCCGGCTAGACCGGGCCGGGCGGGGTACGAGGAACTCAGGCAGCGGAAATGACGGGAAAAAGGTGAGCATCGAGATCGCCAACGAGTCCGGCGTCGAGGTGGACGAGGCCTCGCTGGCCTCGCTGGCCCGGCATGTGCTGGACGGCATGCGGGTGCATCCGCTGGCCGAGCTGTCGGTCCTGCTGGTGGACGAGCAGGCCATGACCGAGCTGCACATGCGCTACATGGGCGAGCCGGGGCCGACCGACGTGCTCGCGTTCCCCATGGACGAGATCCGCCCGCCGCAGCCCGGCGGCACCCACGCCGACCACAACTCCACCGAGCCGCCCGAGATCCCCGGCCTGCTCGGCGACGTGGTCATCTGCCCGCAGGTGGCCGCGGCCCAGGCCCGCCAGGCCGGGCACGAGGTCGGGGCCGAGATCAGCCTGCTGTGCACGCACGGCATCCTGCACCTGCTTGGCTTCGACCACGCCGAGCCCGAGGAGCACGCCACCATGTTCGCGCTCCAGGACAAGCTGCTCGGCAGCTGGTCGGGCGCGGCCAGCCAGGACGACGCGGCCAGCCTGGACGGTGCTGCCGGGCCCGGCAGTGCGGCCGGGCCCGGCAGTGCGGCCGGGCCGGCCGGGCCCGCCGGCCAGGCCGAGGCCGGCGAGGAGCCGCGGGACGGGCCCTCCAGGTGAGGCGCGGGGTGAGACGTCCATGGGCTGGCTGCTCGTAGCCGCGCTGGCGTTGCTGGCGCTGGCGGGCTGGTGCGCGAGCGCCGAGACGGCCCTGCTGCGGGTGTCCAGGGCCGGGGCCAAGGAGCTGGGCCGCTCGCCCGGCGAGGGCGCAGGCCCGCTGCCCGCCGTGCTGGCCGAGATATCGCGGTATATGTCGGTGCTCGTGCTCATCCGGGTGGTGGGCCAGATCACCGCCACCGTGCTGGTCGCGGCCGTGCTCGTGCACTGGATCGCCCCCGACTGGCGGGCGTTCCTGATCACCGCCGTCGTCATGATCGTCCTGAGCTACATCATCGCCGCCGTGATCCCGCGCAGCATCGGCCGTCAGCGCGCCGGGAAGGTGGCCACCTCCGCCTCCGCCGTGCTGGCGCCTGTCGTCCGGGTGCTCGGCCCCCTGCCCCGCCTGCTGTCGGCCACCGGCGGCGCGCTGAGCCCGGACAGCGAGGAGCGGGACGGCCCGTCCGGGTCCGAGGAGGAGCTGCGCGGCCTGGTCGACCTGCTGGAGCAGCGCCGGATCATCGAGCCCGACGAGCGGGCCATGATCCACTCGGTGTTCGAGCTCGGCGACACCATCGTCCGGGAGGTCATGGTGCCCCGCACCGACATGGTCTTCGTCGAGCGCGGCAAGACCCTGCGCCAGGCCCTGTCCCTGGCCCTGCGCAGCGGCTTCTCCCGCATCCCGGTGGTCGGCGAGAACCTCGACGACGTGGTCGGCATCGCCTACCTCAAGGACATCGTCACCCGCAGCTACGAGCACCGCGAGGGCGAGTCCGTCGAGACCGTCGACTCGGTCATGCGCCCGGCCGCCTTCGTGCCCGAGAGCAAGCCCATCGACGAGCTGCTGCGCGAGATGCAGGCCCGGCAGACCCACGTGGCCATCGTGATCGACGAATACGGCGGCACCGCCGGCCTGGTCACCATCGAGGACATCCTCGAGGAGATCGTGGGCGAGATCGCCGACGAGTACGACCGCGAGCAGCCGCCGGTGGAGTGGCTCGGCGCCGACGAGGCCAGGGTCACCGCCCGGCTGCCCGTCGAGGAGCTCGCCGAGCTGTTCGACGTCAGCATCGAGGCCGAGGACGTCGAGACCGTTGGCGGCCTGCTGGCCCAGCGGCTCGGCCGGGTCCCCATCCCCGGCGCCGTCGCGACCGCGGCCGGGCTCCGGCTTACCGCGGAGAGCCTGGCCGGCCGGCGCAACCGCATCGGCACCGTGCGGGTCGAGCGCATCGGCCCGGACACCGAGCCCGTCGCCGTCCAGCCCGCGGCCGAGCCGGCGGGCGCACCGGCCGCCACCGCCCAGGGCAGCAGTTCCGGACATGGCATTAACAATGGTGGCACCGGCCCCGACCGGGCCCGCAGCGCCGGGTCCAAGGGCGCGGGCAGCAAGAACGGCGGCGCCAGCCCGGCCCCGGGCAGCGACCCCGGTCCCGATTCACCCGGCAGTAGTCCCGGCGGGGCCCGGACCGGGTCGCCGGACGGCGCTGGCGATAACACTGGCGGGTCCGGGCCGGGCCAGTTGCCGGCGGCCCGGCGGTCCCGGCACTAGACTCGCGCGGGTGAGCGAGGCCCATTCCGAGGAGGCCGAGCCAGCGCTGGGGACCCCGGACCCCGAGGATGTCAAGATCATCACGCTGGCCAGGTCCGCGCGCGCCAGGGTCGCGGCCGCCGAAGGCGCCGCCGTCAGGGACGAGACCGGGCGCACCTACGCGGCCGCCGCCGTGGCACTGCCGTCACTGCGGCTGTCCGCCCTGCATCTGGCGGTCGCCATGGCCGTATCCAGCGGCGCGTCCAGCCTGGAGGCTGCCGCGCTGGTCAGCGACGGTCCCGGGCCCGACCCCGTGGACCTGGCCGCGGTCCGTGACATCGGGCCCGACGCGGTCATCTTCCACGCCGCGCCGGACGGCACGCTGCGCGCCATGCTGCGCGCGTAGCCCGTTCGCCCGCCCCGGTACCCGTTGTGCCCGCCCCTGGCTCGCCGACCCGGCCATCCCCGGCCGGCGCCGGGATCACCGACCTGGCCGGGTTCATCCGGGCCCAGACCCGGCTGGCCGCGCCGCCGCTGATCCCGGAGATCGCCCTGTGGCTGAGCCAGGCGGAGCCGACCGTGCTCTGGGAGCACCTGGAGCAGGCCAGCGGACGGTCCGACCTGCCCCCGCCCTTCTGGGCCTACCCCTGGGCCGGCGGCATCGCCCTGGCCCGCTACCTGCTGGACCACCCGGACCAGGTGGCCGGGCAGGCCGTGCTGGACCTGGCCTCGGGCTCCGG
>JBOHCO010000245.1:0-2736 GCA_050698895.1 Streptosporangiaceae bacterium | reverse complement strand
GGGCACCATCGACGCTATCCACACGTTGCACGTTTAGGCAGCCCGGCGCTGGTAGATGAAGGAAGAAGGACCGTGGGCCGAAGTCTCGGCGAGCAGGTCCTGGCGCAGTATTCAAAGCATCCGGCATGACCATCTGGAAGGTTTTCGTTCCACATGAGCAACGCGCTGGCGTTCCTCGGCCGCGATATGGCGGTCGATCTCGGCACTGCGAACACACTGGTCTACGTCCGCGGACGTGGGATCGTGCTCAATGAGCCATCTGTGGTGGCTCTGAACACGAACACGGGGCAGATCGTCGCCGTCGGGGTAGAAGCCAAACGCATGATCGGCAGAACGCCCGGCAACATCATTGCGGTCAGGCCGTTGAAAGACGGCGTGATAGCGGATTTTGACGTCACCGAGCGAATGCTCAGATACTTCATCCAGAAGGTGCACAAACGCAGCCACCTGGCTAAGCCGCGCATCGTCGTCGCGGTGCCGAGCGGCATCACCGGCGTCGAGCAGAGCGCGGTCAAGGAAGCCGGTCACCAGGCCGGCGCGCGGCGCGTGTACAACATCGAGGAGCCGATGGCCGCGGCGATCGGCGCCGGGCTGCCGGTGAACGAGCCGACCGGCAACATGGTGGTGGACATCGGCGGTGGCACCACCGAGGTCGCGGTCATCTCCCTGGGCGGCATCGTGACCTCGCAGTCCATCCGCGTCGGCGGGGACGAGCTGGACCAGGCCATCATCACCTTCGGCAAGAAGGAGTACTCGCTGATGCTCGGCGAGCGCACCGCCGAGGAGATCAAGATGGCGCTGGGCTCGGCTTACCCGTCGGCCGCCGAGCCCAACGCCGAGATCCGCGGCCGCGACCTGGTCAGCGGGCTGCCCAAGACCATCGTGATCTCGGCGGAGGAGATCCGCCGGGCCATCGAGGAGCCGCTGAGCGTTATCGTGGACGCGGTCAAGAGCACGCTCGACAAGTGCCCGCCCGAGCTGGCCGGGGACGTGATGGACCGGGGCATCGCGCTGACCGGCGGCGGGGCGCTGCTGCGCGGCCTGGACGAGCGGCTGCGTGAGGAGACCGGCATGCCCATCCACATGGCGGACAACCCGCTCGACTCGGTGGCCCTGGGCACCGGCAAGTGCGTCGAGGATTTCGACACCCTCCGTCAGGTGCTGGTGCCCGAATCCCGCCGCTAGTCCCCCGAGGTGAATAGTTGTGCACGACTCGCGGCGGACCCGCCTGATTCTCGGAGTGCTGATCGTTGCTGCCCTGGGCCTGATCATCCTGGACTACTCCGATGGCGCGTCCGGCATCTTCGGCCCCATCCGCCGGGTCAGCGCGTCGGTATTCGGCGGCGCCGAGCACCTGGCCAGCTCGACGGCCCGGGTGTTCACCGGCTCGGACTCCGGCGCCTCGGGCAGCCAGGTCCAGGCGCTGCGCACCGAGGTCATCAAGCTCCGCACGGAGCTGAGCCAGGAGCGGCTGAGCAAGTCCGACTACGCCCAGCTCCAGCGGCTGCTGTCGGTGGCGGGCAAGGGCGGCTACCGGATCGTCGCGGCCAGCGTGATCGCTAACGGCCAGGGCTTCCAGCAGACCGTCACGCTCGACGCGGGCAGCCGGGACGGCGTCCGGCCGCGCGAGACGGTGCTGAACGGGCAGGGCCTGGTCGGCGAGGTCACCTCGGTCGGCCCGGACACCTGCACGGTGCTGCTGGCCACCGACTCGTCCTCGACCGTCGGCATCCAGCTCGCGCCGAGCGGCCAGATCGGCTGGGTCACCGGGCCGGGCAAGACGCGCAGCGGCACCGGGGCGCTCTCGCTCCAGGTGCTGAACGCCAATGCCGTGCTCCGGCCGGGAGAGCAGCTGGTCACCTCGGCGTCGGTGCATGACCGGCCGTACGTGCCCGGCGTGCCGGTCGGCTACATCAGCTCGATCAGCAACCGGGCGGGCGCGCTGACGGCGCGGGCCACGGTCACGCCGTACGCGGACTTCACCGCGCTGGGGATCGTGGGCATCGTGATCGAGGCGCCGCGGCACAATCCCCGGTTCTCGGTGCTGCCGCCCAAGCCGCACGTCAAGCCCACGCCGACGGTGACCGTGACGGTGACGCCGGGGGGCAGCAGGTCGGCCGCGCCCGGCGGCACCGCCCCGTCCCCGACGCCGGGGGGCTGAGCATGCGCCGGATCATCCTGTCCGCGGTGCTGCTGGCCGCCGTGCTCATCCTCCAGCTCACCCTCATCAACGGACTGCGGCTGCCCGGCGGCGGCGTGCCCGACCTGGTGCTCGTGGTGGTGGCCGCGCTGGGCATGGCCAACGGCCCGGCGGTCGGCGCGATCTGGGGCTTCGCCGCCGGGTTCTGCCTGGACGTCGCGCCGCCGGCCAGCGGGATCATCGGCGAGTACGCCCTGGTGCTGTGCCTGGTCGGCTGGGCCTGCGGGCGCCTGTCCGGCACGCTGACCCGGTCCGCCTGGCTGCCGATCATCATCTCCGCGGCCGCGGCGGCGGTCGGCGAGGTCCTGCTCGCGGCGCTGGGCCTGGCCCTGCAGCCGGCCCAGGTCAGCTTCGCGTCGGTGCGCGCGGTGCTGCCCGCGGCGGTCATCTACGACATCGCGCTGACCCCGTTCGTGCTGTACCTGGTGCTGCTGGTGACGGCGCGCCTGGACGAGGAGGCGACCGCGTCGGCCGGCGCGGCCCAGGCTCGGCTGCGCCGGGTCAGGAGCCAGGGCGGCGTGCTCGGCGGCCAGGCC
>JBOHCO010000244.1:0-3879 GCA_050698895.1 Streptosporangiaceae bacterium | reverse complement strand
GCGCTGAGCACCGCGACGGCCGCGGGCGCCTCGCCGGCCGGGGCCGCGGCGGCGGTCGCCGCGTCGGCGGCGGAGTGCGGGGTGACCTCATCCTGGTCGCTAGACATGAAGACACTATGCCGGCCGGGCGTGAACTGCCGATGACGCCGCTATGGCCGACGGCACGAATGCGGATGAAGGCTAGCTGATCGCCTTAGCCGGGCCGGGAAGTCAGGCCAACGATCGCCTATCTGCCGGGCCGGTGAGCCGTGAATAGCCTGGCTAATTCACGCGGGCCATGAGCGCGTTCCGGTCGGGCCTTGTTTTGGTCCGCTGATGACTTTTTCGTGGAGATTCATTGACATGCGCTGAGCGGGGGTTGAAGATAGGCCGATAACAACGGGGTGAATCATCGCGGTCACAACGGGGTTGAGGCAGTACGGTTAGGCGACACGTGATCTGAGGGCGGCCACATCACGGGCGGAGTGTCGCTGAGCTGGGAACAGGGTCACGGCCGGGGGACTGTCGCGGGGCTAAGCGTCGGCTGTTTGCGCTCGGGATCGGCGCATGCAGCCCCATTAACGGCCAGTCGCTATTTTCCGCTGCCCATCGCCCTTTTCCGAGATGGACAAACCGTCCCATAACAAAGGGAGGATGGGCAATGGCCTATCGACTCGGCAAGAATCGTCCCGTCATCGACGACCGAACCCTGCGCTTCGCCACCTACCTCAAGCCGGCGCTGCCCACGCCGCCCACGGCGGTCGAGTACGGCGACAAGGTCCCGACCTGGCCGATGTACTACAACGACCAGTACGGCGACTGCACCTGCGCCGCCGCCGGGCACATGATCCAGAACTGGACGGCCAACGCCGCGACCGAGGTCACCGTTCCGGACCAGAGCGTGCTCACGTTCTACGAGCACTTCGTGGGCACCCCGCCGCCGGCCGACGCGGGCTGCAACATGCTCCAGGTCCTCCGCTACTGGCGCAAGACCGGGGTCAGCCAGCACAAGGTGCTGGCCTTCGCCAGCCTCGACCTGCAGAACCAGGTCCAGGCGCAGAACGCCGTCTGGCTGTTCGGGAGCATCTACATCGGCGTCGCGCTGCCGGACTTCGCCACCCAGGGCGACATGCTCACCGTGCCGTGGGCGGTGCCGCCGGGCGGCCCGGTCGGCAACGCCGCGCCCAACCCCAGCAACGGTCACTGCATCCCGGCCGTGGCCTACGACGCGAACAACCTCTGGATCGTGACCTGGGGCGAGCTGAAGTCCATGAGCTGGGAGTTCTACAGCGCCTACGCCGACGAGTCGTTCGCCGTGATCAGCCAGGACTTCATCGCGGCCAACGGCCTCAACCCGGCCGGCTTCGACCTCGATGCCCTGAAGGCCGACCTCAAGCAGATCACTGCCTGATTCATCGGCTGACCGCGCGCTAGCGCATCACGTCCCAGGCCGCCGACTCGATGGCCGCCTCGGACAGCAGCACGGCGTTGGCCGCGTCGCCCAGCGGGATGAAGCTGTCCTCGCTGGCCACGCGGCCGACCCGGCCGATGAACCCGGCGTCGGCCAGCGCGCTGAGCACGCCCTCGGACACCCCGCCGGTGCGCCGGGTCTCGTCGGCGACCAGCACCCGCCCGGTCACCGAGGCCTCGCGCAGCAGGTCGTCCACCGGCAGCGGGGCCAGCCAGCGCAGGTCGAGCACCCGGCACCGGATGCCGTCCGCGTGCAGCCGCCGGGCCGCCCGCAGGCACATCCGCAGGCCGTTGCCGAACGTCACGATCGTCAGGTCGGTGCCGTCGCCGTAGAGCCGGGCCCGGCCGATGGGCACGTGCCCGGCGGCCCAGGCCGCCGGCGGGTCGTAGCGGGCCACCCAGCCGTCGTCGCCGGCCTCGTGCAGGTCGCGCTCGTGGTACAGCGCGATCGGCTCCAGGTACACGCTCACCGTGCCGTCGGCCTCGGCCGCGGCCAGGCAGGTGCGCAGCATCGCGGGCGCGTCGTCCGGCCGGGCCGGGCAGGCGATGACCAGCCCGGGGATGTCGCGCAGCGCGGCCAGCGAGTTGTCGTTGTGGAAGTGGCCGCCGAAGCCCTTCTGGTAGGCCAGGCCCGCGATCCGCACCACCATCGGGTTGCGGTACTGCCCCTGGGAGAAGAAGGACAGGGTGGCCGCCTCACCCCTGATCTGGTCGGCCGCGTTGTGCAGGTAGGCCAGGTACTGGATCTCCGGCACCGGCAGCAGCCCGGCCAGCCCCGCGCCCAGCGCCACGCCGAGGATGGACTGCTCGTCCAGCAGCGAGTCGAATACCCGACCTGCGCCGAACGCGCGCAGCAGGCCCCTGGTCACCCCGTAGACGCCGCCCTTGCGGGCCACGTCCTCGCCGAAGAGGATCATGCCGGGCCGGGCCGCCAGCTCGTCGGCCAGGGTCCGGTTGATGGCCTGGGCCAGCGTCAGCGGCCCCTGGTCCTCGGGCAGCCGCCCCTCGAACGCCCGGTGCCGGGCCCAGTCGCCCGCCGTCCGGCTGGCCACCGCCAGGCTGGCCGCCACCGCGTGCGGCCGCCGCGGCGCCAGCGGGGCCATGATCTCGGCCGCGGTGGTCAGCCGGGGCGACCCGGCGATCTCGGCCGCCCGGGCCAGCACCCGGCGCCGTGACTCCTCATAGCGGTCCAGCACCTCCTCGGGGGTCAGCACCCCGGCCTGGATCAGCAGCCGGGCCGTGCGCAGCAGCGGATCCCGGTCCGCGTCCGCGGCCAGGTCCGCGGCGCTGCGGTAGGACGACTCCACGTCCGAGCCGGCGTGCCCGCCGTACCGGACCATCGGCAGGTGCAGGAACGCCGGCTGGCGGCGCTCGCGCACCCAGGACGCCGCGGCCAGCGCGGTGTCGTGCACCGCGGCCACGTCACAGCCGTCGGCGTGGAAGTAGGGAATGACGCCGTTGCCTGAGCGGGCCGCCGTGACCCAGCCGGGCGGGGTCCGCACGCTGATGCCCAGCCCGTTGTCCTCGCAGACGAACAGCAGCGGCATGGGCAGGCCCTGGTAGGCGCAGTAGGCGGCGGTGTTGAACGCGCCGGCCGCGGTGGAGTGGTTCATCGAGGCGTCGCCGAAGCTGCACACCACCACCGCGTCTTCCGGGTACGGGTAACTAGTTCCGCTGTCGCTGGTGCGATCGGAACTAGTTCCCAGTGGACCGGTCGCCTGGTGACTAGTTCCGAGGGAACTGGTTGCCTGGGAACTAGTTCCCAGTGGACCGGCTGCCTGGTTACTAGTTCCTAGTGGACCGGTTTCCTGGTTACTAGTTCCTAGTGGACCGGTTTCCTGGTTACTAGTTCCCAGGAAACTAGTTGATGGGGGACTAGTTGATGGGGGACTAGTGGCGGCGGCACTAGGGAACGGGTCGCGGGGGGCCAGCTTGGCCGCGCGGCCGAGCGCGAAGGCCAGGCCGACGGCGCGGGGCAGGTGCGAGGCGATGGTCGAGGTCTGCGGGATGATGTTCAGGTCGCGGTGCCCGAAGACCTTGTGCCGGCCGCCCGCGATGGGCTCGGCCGTCGCGGCCACCATGCCGAGCAGCACGTCGGTGACCCCGTCTCGGGGCGGGTCGGCCTGGGCCGCACGGACCATGTAGAACGCCCCCGAGCGGTAGTGCAGCAGGGCCGGGTCGGTGAGCCGCAGCGCGGCGGCCACCCCGGCGTTGCCCTCGTGGCCGGACGAGCCGATGGTGTAGAAGCCCGCCCCGCGGGCGCGCAGCTCGCCGGAGGCCAGGTCCAGGTGGCGGCTGGCCAGCTGGGCGTCGAACAGCTCCAGGCAGCGAGCGGCGGTCAGCCGGCCGCCGCCGGGGTCGGTCCCGACGACGGTCAGCGGGCCGGGCCGGGCCCCGCCGGCCAGCCCGGTGAGGGGGGCCGGGTCGGTG
>JBOHCO010000243.1:0-10597 GCA_050698895.1 Streptosporangiaceae bacterium | reverse complement strand
GTGCTGTTCCCGCTGGTCAAGCCCACCTGATCGGTCCGCGGGACCGGCCGCCGCGGCACCGGCCGCCCCCCCGCACACCCACTCGCGCCCGGGTCAGCTGAGCTGACCCGGGCGCGAGTGGGCGGGGCGCAGGCGGTGCCTGACGGGGGGTTCAGGCGATCCGCACCGCGCCATCGTAGACGGACCAGAGCATCGGCTGGATCTGCACCTGCTGGCCGGTAGCCGGGGCGTCCAGGAACAGGCCCTGGCCGACGTAGATCCCCATGTGCTCCTCACCGCTGAAGAAGAACACCAGGTCACCGGGCTGCAGCTGGCTGCGCGCGATGTGCACGCCGAGCTGCCAGATGTCGCCGGTGAAATGCGGCAGGCTGATGCCGAGCTGGGCGTAGGCCCAGACCACCAGGCCGGAGCAGTCGAAGACGCTGGGCCCGGCGGCACCCCACTGGTACCAGTCGCCGATCTTGGTCTCGGCCTTCCTGAGCGCCTGGGCCGGGATCGAGTCGCCGTGCACCGGGAGCTTGGGGTAGTGGCCGGTGCGCTGGTAGATGCCCATGGCCTGCTTGAAGGCCGAGTCGTTGAGGACGTTCTCCTTGGCCTGCATCAGGGCGACCTTCTTGCGCATCGCCGACTGCAGCTGGACGGCCTTGGCCTCCTCCTGCAGGGCGGCCGCCCTGGCCCTGGCCGCGGCCGACCGGGCCGCGGACACCAGGTTGACCTTGTCGCCGGTCTCCTGCTGGAGCTGGAGCATGATCGACGCCTGGTCCAGGTACTCCTGCGGGTTGCGGGCCTGGAGCAGCGTCAGCGTCGGGTTGACGTTCCCGTTCATGTAGCCCTCGGCCGCGATCTGGCCCAGGGCGGCCTGGCCGGTCTTGAGCAGCTTGTCGTCCCGGCGGGCGGTCTCCTGGGCGATCCTCACCTCGCGGCGGGCCTGGGTCAGCTGGATCTTGAGGGCGTCGTACTGCTCGTCGAGCGTGCTGATCTGGAAGGAGATCTTGTTGATCTTGGCCAGCGTGGCCTTCAGGGTGTGGGGGACCGTTGCCGCGGGGGTCGCGCCGGCCATTCCGGCGGGCAGCAGGACGCCCGCCAGGGCTAGCGTTCCCGCCACGACTGTGGAGCGGGTCCAGAATGCGACCGGGTGCCGGCGCGTGCCGCGGCGGGGGGAACGGGGAAGCCGCGGGTCGTGCTGGTGATGCCTGCCATGTGGCAAGCGCTCCACGTGGAGTCTCCTCTCCTCGGCCGCCTACCGGGTTAGCTGACGGGTTCGGGCTGGAGGAGCCCTACGGCGGGCAGTCGCCGTGTTGACGGCGGCGGCCTGCCGATTCACCCCGGGGAACATGGGTCCCCGGCTCCCCGTGACGCTCAGCACGGCACAGGAACTCGGCGGGTCGTGGCAGCCAGCCCTGGATAGGGTCGGTTGCAACGGGGTAACAGCGATGGAGATTAATCCATCGCGGAGTGCCGACGGAGCCAAAACGAGAAACTTTTTGCACCGCCGTAATGAGTAGCCACGGTGGAGAGTTAGCTGGCCCGTACCCCGCTGTTCTGGCTGCCGGGCTCGGTGTACTGAGAGTTATTGCAGGTCAGAGGCTCTTCTGGCGGCCCTGGAACCCAGCGTGATCTGCGCGTGATGTACGCGAATGGCCGTCTGACCTGCGGGTCAGAACAATTTGTACTTGTAGGGTAACGCTGCGTGTGGAAACGAATTGCGGGGTCTGAGGTTCCTTTGGGATGCTGTCCGAATCACGCCGGGGAGCCGCGCCGGGAGACGCGCCAGTAGCCTCGGCCAGGCCAGCAGGCAGCGAGGTACTCACGGCTATGCGGTACGCGATCCGGCGGGCGCGGACGAACGATGTGCGGGCAATCCGGGCCCTCATTGACGCCAACGTGGCGTCCGGGCGGCTGCTCGACAAGGCCACGGTGACCCTGTACGAGGACGTCCAGGAGTTCTGGGTCGCCTGCGACCCCGATGGCCGGGTGGTCGGCTGCGGCGCGCTGCACGTCATGTGGGAGGACCTCGCCGAGATCCGCACGATCGCGGTCGAGGACGGCCACCAGGGGCACGGCGTCGGGGACCTGCTCGTCGGCGAGCTGCTCGCCGCGGCCCGCCAGCTGGGTGTCAGCCGGGTGTTCGTGCTCACCTTCGCGGTGCCGTTCTTCGCCCGCCACGGCTTCGAGGAGATCAAGGGCGAGGCGGCCACGCCGGAGGTCTACGCCGAGCTGCTGCGCTCTTACGACGAGGGCGTGGCCGAGTTCCTGGACCTGGACCGGGTCAAGCCGAACACGCTGGGCAACACCCGCATGCTGGTGCGGCTGACCAGCCCGCGATGACCCTTGTTAAGGAGTAATGGGCTTCACAGCAAGCGCAGCTGGCGTTGCGCGGGCCGGCGCGCCCGGGCCGGGTCCTGGCGGTCGAGCAGGCCGGGGCCGATCGCGCGCAGGAACGGTGACGGGCCCGCGTCCGCCGCCGAGCCGTGCCGGGTCCGGGTGGCGGCGTAGCTCAGCAGCAGCCGCGACCTGGCCCTGGTCATGCCGACGAACAGCAGCCTGCGTTCCTCGGCCTCGTCGGTGTCGGCCCAGGGCAGGTGCAGCGGCAGCAGGCCGTACTCGCAGCCGGCCAGGAACACGACCTCGAACTCCAGGCCCTTGGCCGCGTGCATGGTGAGCAGCGTGATGGCGTCGGCCCGCGGGTCCAGCGCGTCCACGGCGGCGCCCAGCGACACCTCGGTCAGGAACCGTTCCAGGTCCTCGCCGCAGCGGCGGGCCAGCGGCGCGAGCAGCTCGCCCGCGGACCGGATGTCGATCGCACCAGGGCCCGGGTGCCGGCCCGCGACGGCGGTCACCGCGCTGGCCAGCCGGGCCGCCACGGTCTTGGCCCTCGACGGGCCGGCGCGCAGCCCGGCGATCACCTCGGGGACGCCGGTGCGGCGCTGGAGCAGGTCGTGGGAACCCTTGCGGAAGGTCAGGCCGGAGCGGTCCAGGGCCTGGCCGAGCACGGCCGACTGGGCGTCGGTGCGGTAGAGCACCGCGATGTTGGCCAGGCTCAGCCCGGCGTGCCCGTGACCGCTGGCCCGGCCGCTGTCCAGGGAGTGGAACGAGGAGCCGCCGAGCAATTCGTCGATCGTGGCGCTGATCCAGGCCGCCTCGGCGTGCTCGTCGGCCGCCTCGTGCGCGGTGACCGGCGGGCCGGAGGCCACCGCCTGGAGCCTGCGGCCGGGCACCAGGGTGGCCGGGGCCACGGCGGCGGCCGCGGCGGCCACGATGGGCCGGCCGGATCGGTAGCTGACGCTGAGCTGGCGGGTGGCGGCGGCCGGGTAGTCCTGGCCGAACCGCAGGAAGAAGCCGACATCTCCGCCGCGAAAGCCGTAGATCGCCTGATCCGGGTCGCCGATGGCGGTCAGGCCCGCCCCGTCCCCGGCCAGCAGCCGCAGCAGCTCGTACTGGGCGGCGTCGATGTCCTGGTATTCATCGATGCTGATCATCGGCCAGCGCCGGCGCAGGCGCCCGGCGGCGTCCGGGTGCGCGCTGAGCAGGGCGACGGCGAGCTCGATGAGGCCGTCGAAGTCAACCAGGCCCCGCGCGGTCAGCTCCTTGACCAGGGTCTCCCGCGCGGCCTGGTCGCCGGCGGCCGCGGTCAGGAGGTCCCGCCCGGCCTGGTCCGACCCGGCCAGCTCGGCCGCGACGGCCAGCATGGCCGCTTCGTCGGCGACCTGGAAGTCGGCCGGCAGCCCGGCCAGGTCGTGCAGCTCGCGCAGGATCACCAGCCCCAGCCCGTGAAAGGTAGTCACGGTCACGTCAGCCAGCCCGCCCGCCCCGCCCTCGCGGGGTTGTTCATGATCCCGGTGGATTTGGGCCACCGGCGGCCCAAATCCACCGGGATCATGCGACCGCCCCCGAGAGGTTGTGACGGCTGGGGCATTCGGGGTGGCTGGGGCTGGGGCCAGCGCGGCCGCCACCCCCTCGCGGGGTTGTTCATGATCGTGGGCGATTTGGAGCCGCCGACGACCCAAATCCCCCATCTTGATCGGAGCTGAGGTGGCTGGGGCCAGCCGGGACAGCGCCTGAAGGCGGGTGCGCATCTCCTCGGCGGCCCGCCGGGTGAAGGTGACGGCCAGGCAGCTGGTGCCGGGCCGGCCGGACACGGCGAGCTGATAGGCGATGCGGTAGGTCAGCGTGCGAGTCTTGCCCGTGCCGGGCCCGGCCACGATCATCAGCGGGCTGTCCGCCCTGGCGGCGGCCCGCTGGTCGGCGTCCAGCTGCTCCAGCAGCCCGTCGAAGGGCCCAGGCCGCGTAGCCGCGTCGTCGATCGTAGCCGCGTCGTCGATCGTGTCCGCGTCGTCGATCGTGTCCGTCCCGGACTGCGCCCCGCCCGCGGCCCGGGCCTGAGCCGGGACACCGGCACCATCGCTCACATCGATACCAGGTCTCACCCAGGCCTCAGCCTCCGCGTCGGCCTCAGCCTCCGCATCGACCCCCGGCTGTGGGTTGGCCTCGGGCTCCGCGTTGGCCTCGGGCTCCGTGTCGGCCTCGGGCGCGGGGCGGGGCGGCGGGACCGGCAGCGCCGGCCTGGTGCGGGCGGAGGCCCCGGGAGCCGGGCCGTCTGGCCCGAGTTGCTCGGGGGCGAGTTGCTCGGGCACGGGCGGCTTCGCAGGCGGCAATTCGAGCTCGGCCAGGTCGAACAGCGTGGCCCCGCCGCCGATTTCGCCCGGCGCGAACAAGGCCACCTTCCCGTACTCCCCGTCGTAGCCCGCCTCGCGCACCACCGCGCCCTGGCGCAGCCGGGTCACCGCCTCGGCCAGCAGGCTGCCGCCGACCCGCTCGATATCGCTGACCGGGACGTCGCACAGGATGCCCAGCTCCGGCCCGAGCACGCTAACCAGCCGACTGACCTCGGTCGTGACTTTCTTACTGGCCGGACCAGTGGCGACAATCTCGCCAACAATCTGCCGTAGCTGAACCAGGTTGGCAAAAGCCGGGGCATTGGGCGGCCGGTAGCCCAGCGGCCGGTCGGCAAGCTCAGCGACTCGATGCAGAACGCCGATGGTGAGGGGTTTTTCGCAGGCCGGGCAGATCCCGGCATGGTCGTTGCTGCGCGCCGGATCGAGGCGGATGCCGCACTTGCGATGTCCGTCTAGGTGATACTTCCCCTCTTCGGGAAAGAACTCGATCGTGCCCGCCAGCCCCGCGCCGGTGCGGAACGCATCAGCGATGGCAAAGTAGTCAAGATCACAGCTCAGCGTTGTTGCCTCGCGGCCGAGCATCGGCGGAGAATGCGCGTCCGAGTTACTTACTAGTTGGTAACGATCAAGGGATGAGCACATCCAGTTCATCGGCGGATCGGAACTGAGACCCGTCTCAATCGCGAATACCTGGTCGGCTAGATCGCCGTAGCAGTCCGCGACCAGATCGAAGCCGGATTTGGAGCCGAGGACCGCGAACCAGGGCGTCCACGCGTGCGCCGGCACGAGATAGCAGCCCGGTCCGCCGGCCAGCGTGATCTCCAGGAGGTTCCGGGAGTCCAGGCCCAGAATGGGCCGGCCGTCCGAGGCCAGGTTGCCGATCTTGGCCAGCGCCTCGGTGATGTGGTCGGCGGCCTCGAATGTCGGGGCGTAGATCAGATGGTGCACTTTGCGAGTCCGGTCGCCGCCTCGGTAGATCGTGGATATCTCCGACGACAGCATGAATCGCACCTGGCCAGCGCAGCTCGGGGGCGAGGTCCGCCGGAGCCGGGCCTCGAGCTCGGGCCGGAGCCTCAGCAGCCCCGGCTCGGCCGGGATAAGGGATTCCCGCAGCTCGGCCGCCCAGGCGGGATGGGTGAAGTCGCCGGTGCCGACCACGGTAATGCCCTTGCGCTGGGCCCACCAGGCGAGGTGCTCGATATCGCAGTCCTTGCTGCAAGCGCGCGAGTACCGGGAGTGGATGTGCAGGTCGGCGTGGAACATGCCGTCGCTTTCCTGAGCGGGCCGAGGGCGGGTGCCTGAGGCGGGCAGGCTCGGGCGCCGGGCCGCGAGCCCGGCTGGGGACCTGGCTGGCGCGTCGCGGGGCGGGGATCCAGGCCGGGTCCGATCCTGCCACGCGCCGATCCCTGGCCACGCCGGGTTTTCTGGAGGCGAACCCGCGGGTGCGCGGCTGGAAGCGGCCGGGCCGGCGCTGACCAGCGGCATGGTCGGACCTCTGGTTCCCGTTTTGAGCGGCGTGAGCGGCGAGTCCACGCGGCGGCGGCGCCTAGGGTGGCTCCGGGGCTCCGGGGCTCCGGGGCTCCGGGGCTCAGGACGAGCGGCGGCGGCCACCCGGCCCGTGCCGGGTCTCCGGGAGTGCGGCAGAATGCGGATAGGGCGGGCCGGTCGGCCGGGCGCGGGCATGCGAGGCCGGCCGCGTGATAGTGCACCGGGGTCGGCCGAGCCAGGTGAATTTATTGCGATTCAACCCATGCAATCCGTTGCAGCGGAGGGAGTGTGACCCGTGAAGTACGTATCGGTGCTCACCCCGCCACTGCTGGTATGCGCGGTATTCCTCATCGCGGTCATCGCGTTCCTGCGGCACGAGATGGGCGGCCGCCGCAAGGACTCCCAGGATCTTCCCGGGAACGAAATTCCGGACGACGATCCGATTCCGGCTCGCGATGCAGATACGCAGCCCCAAGCGCACGACACATCAGATCTGACCGATGACAAATAGCCAGGCTAGTGATTACGGAGAGTAACTGCCGGCCTTGGCTTGCCGCCAGCTGACGATCAAAGTAGGTATCCGGGAATTGTCAACCCCGTTGAACTTGGTATATCTTTACGAGCCAAAAGACTGCCCTACGGAAAGGCTACCTGATGGCTCAGAAGACTGTGGTGACGGTCGTGTGTGACCTGAACCACGACGACGAGATCGAGGGGAGCGAGACGGTTTCGTTCGCCTTTGACGGTGCCTCGTACGAGATCGACGTGTGCCCGACCCATGCCAAGGAACTGCATGACACGTTCAGCGGTTATGCGGAGCACTCGCGGCGGGTCGGCGGCGGGCGGCGCCGCAAGCCACGCACCGGCCCCGGCCGGGAGCGTAGCTCGGAAATCCGGGCCTGGGCCAAGCAGCGCGGGCACAAGGTAAGCGAGCGCGGCCGCATTCCCGCTTCGATCATCGCCGAATACGAGGCCTCCCACTAACACTCAGCAAGCCCGTCGGCTTCGCCGGAGTAACCCCCGGGGCAGCAGGCCAGGATTGGCATCTGCCGCTCACCCCGATGGCGTTGCGGGCTTGGCGCCGGCCAGTGGCCGGTGCCCCGGCGTGAACCGGCCTCCTCGCCGCCCCATAGGCGCGGCGGGACGGTGGCCAGGTAACCAGGAGAGCACGCCGCCCAGTCAGCCCGCAGCCCCGCACCCGCAGCCCCGACCAGTCCCGCTCGAAAAGTCCGATATGACCCTGCCATGGCGCGATAGCCATGCGATAGCTATACGTCATATGTGAGTTGTGCCACCATCTGCCCGGACTTTTCCGAGCCCTCATTTTATCGCCTCGTGGCCTGGCCGCCCGGCCCGGCCCGGCCGGACCGTCCGCCCGCGTCCGGTCCCGGATCCCCGCCGTCTGAACTCCGCAGGCGGCCGCTTACGGCCCGCCGGCCAGCCGGCAACAGCGCGTTCGCTCCGGGCGTAGCTGGGAACACAGGGGTCCTTGCCCTAGGTTGGACTGGGTGAACGCCTTACCGGCAGGGAACGTTTACGTGTGCGAAATACTGCGCGCGAGGCGGTGCCCTGCGCACGGGCTAGCATGCGGAAGGGATAGGGCATGATCGGTGCTTCCCCGACCGCCCTGTGAGGAGCGACGAGATGTTCGAGAGGTTTACCGACCGGGCGCGGCGGGTTGTGGTCCTGGCACAGGAGGAGGCCAGGATGCTCAACCACAACTACATCGGTACCGAGCACATCCTGCTCGGCCTCATCCACGAGGGCGAGGGCGTCGCGGCCAAGGCACTTGAGTCGCTGGGGATCAGCCTGGAGGCGGTACGCCAGCAGGTTGAGGAGATCATCGGCCAGGGCCAGCAGGCGCCATCCGGGCACATCCCGTTCACGCCGCGGGCCAAGAAGGTGCTGGAGCTGTCGCTGCGCGAGGCGCTGCAGCTCGGCCACAACTACATCGGCACCGAGCACATCCTGCTCGGGCTGATCCGCGAGGGCGAGGGCGTGGCCGCCCAGGTCCTCGTGCGCCTGGGCGCGGACCTGAACCGGGTGCGCCAGCAGGTCATCCAGCTGCTGCACGGCTACCAGGGCAAGGAGCCGGCGGCGACCGGCGGCCCCGCGGAGAGCACGCCGTCCACGTCGCTGGTGCTGGACCAGTTCGGCCGCAACCTGACCGCGGCCGCCCGCGAGGGCAAACTTGACCCGGTCATCGGCCGGGAGAAGGAAATTGAGCGCGTCATGCAGGTGCTCTCCCGGCGGACCAAGAACAACCCGGTCCTGGTCGGCGAGCCCGGCGTGGGCAAGACCGCCGTGGTCGAGGGCCTGGCGCAGAAGATCGTCAAGGGCGAGGTGCCCGAGACGCTCAAGGACAAGCAGCTGTACACGCTGGACCTCGGCGCGCTGGTGGCCGGGTCCCGGTACCGCGGTGACTTCGAGGAGCGGCTGAAGAAGGTCCTGAAGGAGATCAGGACCCGCGGCGACATCATCCTGTTCATCGACGAGATCCACACGCTGGTCGGCGCCGGCGCGGCCGAGGGCGCGATCGACGCGGCCTCGATCCTGAAGCCGATGCTGGCTCGCGGCGAGCTGCAGACCATCGGCGCGAGCACGCTGGATGAGTACCGCAAGCACCTGGAGAAGGACGCGGCGCTGGAGCGCCGGTTCCAGCCCATCCAGGTCGCCGAGCCCACGATCTCGCACACCATCGAGATCCTGAAGGGCCTGCGCGACCGGTACGAGGCGCACCACCGGGTGACCATTACCGACGACGCCCTGGTGGCGGCGGCGCAGCTGGCCGACCGCTACATCAGCGACCGGTTCCTGCCCGACAAGGCGATCGACCTGATCGACGAGGCGGGCTCCCGGATGCGGATCCGCCGGATGACCGCGCCGCCGGACCTGCGCGACTTCGACGAGAAGATCGCCGACGTGCGCCGCGACAAGGAGTCGGCCATCGACTCCCAGGACTTCGAGAAGGCGGCCGCGCTCCGGGACACCGAGAAGCAGCTGATCGAGAAGAAGGACGCCAGGGAGAAGGAGTGGAAGGCCGGCGACATGGACACGCCGGCCGAGGTGAACGAGGAGCTGATCGCGGAGGTGCTCGCGACGGCGACCGGGATCCCCGTCTTCAAGCTCACCGAGGAGGAGTCGCAGCGGCTGCTCCGCATGGAGGACGAGCTGCACCGCCGGGTCATCGGCCAGAACGACGCCATCAAGGCGCTGTCGCAGGCCATCCGGCGGACCAGGGCCGGCCTGAAGGACCCCAAGCGGCCAGGCGGATCGTTCATCTTCGCCGGGCCGTCGGGCGTCGGCAAGACCGAGCTGTCCAAGACCCTGGCCGAGTTCCTGTTCGGTGACGAGGACGCGCTCATCCAGCTGGACATGAGCGAGTACATGGAGAAGCACACCGTCTCGCGGCTGTTCGGCTCCCCGCCCGGCTACGTCGGGTACGAGGAGGGCGGGCAGCTCACCGAGAAGGTCCGCCGGCGGCCGTTCTCCGTCGTGCTGTTCGACGAGATCGAGAAGGCCCACCCGGACATCTTCAACTCGCTGCTGCAGATCCTGGAGGACGGTCGGCTGACCGACGCCCAGGGCCGGGTCGTGGACTTCAAGAACACGGTCATCATCATGACCACCAACCTGGGCACGAGGGACATCTCCAAGGGCGTGTCGGTGGGCTTCGGCACCGCCGGGCAGTCGCGGGGGTCCTACGACCGGATGAAGGCCAAGGTCAGCGAGGAGCTCAAGCAGCACTTCCGGCCTGAGTTCCTGAACCGCGTCGATGACATCATCGTCTTCCACCAGCTCAGCGAGGACGAGATCTTCACCATCGTCGACCTGATGATCACCAAGGTGGACGAGCGGCTCAAGGACCGGGACATGGGCATCGAGCTCCGGCCGGCGGCCAAGGCGCTGCTGTCCCAGCGCGGCTACGACCCGGTGCTCGGCGCGCGGCCGCTGCGGCGGACCATCCAGCGGGAGATCGAGGATCACCTGTCGGAGAAGATCCTGTTCAGCGAGCTCAAGGCGGGACAGATCGTCATCGTCGACACCGACGGCGAGACCGGCCCGGAGGCGAAGTTCACCTTCAAGGGCGTGGCCAAGCCGGCCGCGGTGCCCGACTCCCCGCCGGAGGAGATCACTGCCAAGGCCGCGGCGGCCGCCCCGATTTCCGGGCCGGCGTCTGGCCCCGCCGCGAGCGGATCGTCAGAGGTGGCCGGGTAGCGCGGCTTACTCACCCGGCCTCACTCACCGGGCAGGGCGAACGTCCCGTCCGCTCGCCGGGTGACGAGGCCATCAGCGACCAGGGCAGCGAGCGCACGCGCTCGCTGCCCTGGGTCATGCCAGGTGACGTCGAGGGCTGCGGGCGGCACCGGGCCGTCCGCCGAGCGCAGCACGGCCAGCAGGGCGCCCCGGCACTGGCGGTCGGTCCCGGCATA
>JBOHCO010000242.1:0-1462 GCA_050698895.1 Streptosporangiaceae bacterium | reverse complement strand
ACGCCACGATCACCATGGACGACGCCGGCCACGCCACCATCCGCGACGAGCACTCCACCAACGGCACCTACGTGAACGGCGACCGCGTACTGCCCGGCATCGCAGTCCGGCTGGCCGACGGCGACGTCGTCCGGCTGGCCGCCGACGTCTCGGCCGAGGTGCTGCTGCCCCGCCAGGAGATGGACCCCTCCGCGCTCAGCCGGCCCGACCTGCCCTGAGCACCCAGGTATGCCCCGCGCCGGGCTGACCCGGGAGTTGGGCAGGCCGTAACCTAGGCTTCGTGGGCCAGCCGGATCGACGTCACTGTCAGGTCATAACCGGGTCGCGATGATCGACCTGGAGCTCTCCTGGCGGGAGGCAGCGATCACGGCCGGGGCCGTGGCCGTGGCATCGATCGCGCTGCGCCGGAGCCGGCGACCGCGGCTGGCCGCGGTGAGCGTGTTCGGCCAGGAGACGGCGCTGATCCTGGGGCTGTTCGCGCTCTGGCAGTACGCGGGCTCGTTCAGCTTCGTCGGGCCAGGCGGCGCGCTGGCCAGGGCCCGGTGGATCTGGCACATCGAGCGGGTGCTGCACCTGCCCAGCGAGACCGCCCTCCAGCACGACTTCCTGCCCCACCCCCTGATCATCCAGTTCTTCAACTTCTACTACCTCAGCCTGCACTTCGCCGTGCTGATCATCACCATGATCTGGCTGTTCATCCGGTGCCGGGCGGCCTACCGGCGGGTGCGCACCACGCTGGTCCTGTTCACCGGCGCCTGCCTGGTCATCCAGTTCGTCCCGGTGGCGCCGCCGCGGATGCTGGCCGAGACCGGGCTGGTGGACACGGCGATCCTGTACCACCAGTCGGTCTACGGGAGCGTCGCCGGCTTCGAGGCCGACCAGCTGTCGGCGATGCCGTCGGTGCACGTGGGCTGGGCCATCCTGGTCGCCATCGCGGTGATCGGCACGGCCCGGGCCAGGTGGCGCTGGCTGATCCTGGGCTACCCGGCCCTGACCACGCTGGTCGTGATCGTGACCGCCAACCACTTCTGGGCCGACGGCATCGTCGCCGCCGCGCTGCTCGGCCTGGTCCTGGCGGCCCAGGCGGCCGGCCGCCGCCTGATGGCCCGGCTGCACCGCCGCCACCCGCCCAATTCGGGCCTTCTTCTGGAACGTCCGGCATGGGATGATCTAGCCACTCAAGATCACCTCGGCACCCGGAGGCACCATGACGACATCTCCGAGGACGAAAAGTTCTCCGGGTCTTCGGCGCGACGCGATCGGCCTGCGTGAGGTCACCTTCCAGAGCATTACCGACATGGCCCCCGGATCCGCGATCGCGGCCTCCATCCCGGCCGGGGCCGCGTTCGCGGGCGGCTCGCTGCCCCTGGCGGTGGTGTTCGCCCTGGTGGCCTGCCTGTTCTGTGCCTGGTCGATCGGCCTGCTGGCCAGGGAGATGCCCTCGGCCGGGTCACTGGCCACC
>JBOHCO010000241.1:0-3716 GCA_050698895.1 Streptosporangiaceae bacterium | reverse complement strand
GGGCCTTGGGTTCGCCGCGGCCCAGGCCCTTGTCGCGGACGGGGCACGCGTGCTGCTCAGCGCTCCGCACGAGACCACCGCGGTAGCGGCCACGGCCCGCCTCTCTCAGGGGGCGCCGCCCGGCGCCGCCGCCTGGGCCGTCGCGGACAACGCCGACCCCGCAACCCCCGGCCAGCTGATCGCGGCCGCCATGGACCGCTTCGGCCGCCTGGACGGAGCGCTGATCAGCGTGGGCGGATCACCAGGCGGAACCGTCGCGGCCACTGACGATGACGCATGGCGGTCCGCGTTCGAAAGCGTCTTCCTCGGCGCCATCCGGCTGGCCCGCGCCCTCGCCGCCAGCCTGGCCGGCACCCGCAACGACGGTGGCCTCACCGGGACGGGCGGCTCCATCGCCTTCGTGCTCGCCGCCTCCGTCCGCGCGCCGCTCCCTGGCCTGGCCATCTCCAACGGGCTCTTCCCCGGCCTGGCCGGCGTGGTCAAGACGCTGGCTGACGAGCACGGGCCAGCCGGGATCCGGATCAACGGGCTGCTGCCCGCACGGATCGCCACCGACCGGGTCCGCCAGCTCGACGCCCTCCTCGGCGACCCCGACGAAGTACGCGCCCGCCAGTCCCGGACCATCCCGCTGCGCCGCTACGGCGAGCCGATGGAGTTCGGGCAGACCGCCGCATTCGTGCTCTCCCCCGCCGCGTCCTACATCACCGGCGCGATGATCCCCATCGACGGCGGGGCCATCCGCTCCTTCTAGCGCCCGCCCAGCCAGCAGCCGCCCGTGAACGGGGCCGCGGCACCGGGTGAGAACGCCCTCGGCGGCGACCGCTACTACGCGGGCAGCCTCGGCGTGAGTCAGGTTCCCGCGATGGTGCTGCGGCGCTCGAGGACGGTGACGTCTCGCCAGCGGCCGTGGTGGTTCCCGATGCGGCGGCGGGTGCCCACGACCCGGAATCCGGCCTCCTCATGAAGACGGAGGCTCGCGGCATTCTCGGGGAAGACCCCGGCCTGGATGGTCCAGATTCCGGCGGCCTCGGCCGAGCCGATGAGCGCGGCCAGTAGTGCGGTGCCGATGCCCCGGCCACGCGCGCCGGGGTGGACGTACAGGGAGTGCTCGATGACGCCGGCGTCGACGCACCGGTCGGAGACCGCACTGGCCGCGGCCCAGCCGAGCACTTCCCCGCGGGTGGTGATGGCGACGTGGCGGTGCTGGGGGAGGCGGGTGCGGTCGAAGGCGTCCCAGTCGGGGGCGGTGACCTCGAAGCTGGCGTCGCCGGTGTCCAGCCCGGCCTGGTAGATGGCCAGGACCGCGCCGGCGTCGGCGGGAGCCATGGGGCGCAGGAGCACGCCTGCGGGTGCGGCGGGCCGGATGGCCTGGATGATGGCTGAGTGCAGGCCCGGCGCGGGGTCGCTGGTGGCAGTTATCGCGATGCTGGTGAACCCGGCGGTGACCAGGTGGCGGCGGTAGTCGGCGGCGGTGAGGGTCCCGGCGGTGCAGCCGGCGAGCCGTTCGGCCTCGGCCCGCCGGACGGGATCGTGGGCGGGACTGGCGATGACGTCGCTGATGCCGATGCGGCCACCGGGGCGCAGGACCCGGAAGGCCTCGGCGAGCACGCGAGGCTTATCGGCGGACAGGTTGACGACGCAGTTGGAAATGACGACATCGACGCTGGCCTCGGGCAGCGGGATGTCCTCGATGCGGCCAGGCAGGAACTCGGCGTTGGTCACCCCCGCAGCGGCGGCGTTGTCTCGGGCCAGGGCGAGCATGTCGGGCGAGCCGTCCAGGCCATAGGCCAGGCCGCCCGGGGCAACGCGGCGGGCGGACAGCAGCACGTCGATCCCGCCGCCCGAGCCCAGGTCCAGCACGGTCTCACCGGCATGCAGGGCGGCGACGGCGACCGGGTTGCCGCAGCCCAGGCTCGCCCTGACCGCGCCGTCAGGCAGGTCACTGGTGTCGTCGTACCCGGCGGCACCGAAGCAACCGCCCTCAAGTCCGTCAGGCTCGCAGTCGATGACCTGGCGGCCGGCCTGCGCGGCCCGGGCCAGGCCGGAGTAGCGGCTGATGACCTCCGTCGTCTGGTCTTCCGACGGCGCGTGGTGTTCGGTCATCGCGGTGTCCTCCTCATGGCGGGCAGGCGGCGACGGGCGGCGCTGGCACCGGCTTGCCCATGACGATGTCGGCGGCGGTCGGGAAGCACTCCACGCACGCGTCGTTGACCCGGTAGAACGTGGCGGTTCCGCGGCGGGCGGCCAGCACGAACCGCACGTCGGCCAGCACCTTGAGATGGGCGGACACGGTGGACTGGCCGACATCCACGGCGGCGACGATCTGGCCGACGTTCATCGGCGCGCCCCGGCGGGCCAGCAGCGAGACAATCTGGATCCGGGTGGGGTCGGCCAGCGCGTTGAACCAGCTCGCATACTCGGCGGCGGTCAGTCGGTCCAGGGGCTGCGCATCAGCTTTCATCGTCTATCGACGATAGACGATGAAGGTCGGCTAGGGAAGCCCGGTCCGGGCTGAGTGCATCAGCCGCAGCCGGACCGGGTCGCCCAGGGCCTTCAGCAGCGGCCCGACCGCTCGGCCTGCCGAGGGGGATGTCCGTGACAGGCTCCGGAGCGTAAGACATAGGCGAGTGTCGATATCTGACCCGGAGGTTGTCCTGCCCAGCCGTCTGCAGCTCGCGCTGAACGTGAACGACATCGATGAGGCCGTGACCTTCTACTCGCGGCTGTCGGCGTCGAGGTCCCCGACACCGGCACCGTCGAGGCCGAGCAGGCCCGCCTGGCCCAGACCGGGCTGGCCGCGGTCGAGGAGCGCGACACCACCTGCTGCTACGCCAGGCAGGACAAGTTCTGGGTCCAGGGCACGCCCGACGGCGAGTCCTGGGAGATCTACACCGTCCTGGCGGACAGCCCGACCTTCTACGCCGAGGACCCCGACGCATCCCGGTGCTGCGGTACTCAGGCCCAGGGCGGCGCGGAAGCAGCGCCGGCGGGTGCCTGCTGCTGACGATGCCGCCCTGGGGGCACGTCGTGGCGGACGGGCCAGGCGGCGGGCTGGCCGCACGAGCACGAGGGCGGGGCAGTGAGCGAGGTCGCGCTATGGCGGCGGCTGCTGGCCGAGCTGCTGGGCAGCGCGTTCCTGGCCGCCATCGTGATCGGCTCCGGGTACGCCGCGCAGCGGCTGTCGCCGGGCGATACGGGGCTGGAGCTGCTGGAGAACGCGGCGGCCACGGCGGCCGGGCTGTTCGCCATCATCTTGATGTTCGGCCCGGTGTCCGGCGCGCACTTCAACCCGGTGGTGTCGTTCGCAGACGCCGCGTTCGGCGGGCTGCGCTGGCGCGACGCCGCCGCCTACCTGCCCGCCCAGGTCGCCGGCTGCATCGCGGGGGCGGTGGCGGCGAACCTGATGTTCGCCTCGGCCGCGGTCAGCATCTCCACGAAACATCGGGCCACGCCCGCGCACTTCTTCTCTGAGGTCATCGCGACGCTTGGCCTGATCGTGGTGATCTTCGCGCTGGCCCGCACCGGCCGCGCCTCCTCCGCCCCGGCCGCCGTGGGCGCCTACATCGGCGCCGCGTACTTCTTCACCTCTTCCGCCAGCTTCGCCAACCCGGCGATCACCATCGGCCGGATGTTCACTGACAGCTTCGCCGGGATCGCCCCCGCCTCGGCCCCCGCCTACATCGGCGCCCAGCTCGTCGGCGGCGCCCTGGCCGTCG
>JBOHCO010000240.1:0-3944 GCA_050698895.1 Streptosporangiaceae bacterium | reverse complement strand
GGGCCGGCGCGGTGTAGATGCCACCGTGATGCGATGTCGTATTCATCTAGTCAGTGCACAGGGTCTATGACTACTTAAACCAGTCATAGCATCATGGCTAGCCGCGGACCAGCGGGATCCGGCGCCTGCAATGGCTCGGGTGCGCGCCGGGAAGCGATCAGTTCGTCGGCCTGCGCTACCTCAGTGGCAACCATGCTGGAGTGGATCGGCGACCCTCCGGCGCCGAGGATCACGCGCGCCGGGTGCTGGCCCGGCTGGAGTGTGGGGCGGACTGATCCAGTTCATCTCGAACAGCGGCACCGAGATGAGCCGCCCTGTTAGGGCACCTTGATCTTTGGCGTGCACAACAAGTGCACACGAGGCCGGGAACCGGTGGGAATTATTGAGAACCGTTTGGACGTAAAGCCGCAACCAACACCAGATCATCAGGAGGATAGACCAGAAACGTCACCAGTCCCTCGTTGTGCGGGCCGAAATGCAGGGTTCGCAGAGGCTTGGAAGAGTCGCCGGGCGCTAACTGATATTCCTGCGGGTCAACGATGACCACCGCATCCATGAACTCGGTCAGCATCGCCCGCACGTTCGGCTGCAGGCCGGCGAATTGCTGTTCCGCGAGAACATCCAGCTCCCACCGGAACAACTCAGACGCCGTACCTGGCGCGGATCTCCTCGCGGGTCACTCGCTGCTCCGCAGGCGGCGCCCCCTCAGCTATGTAGCGGTCCATGCGCGCCAGGAACTCACGCTGGGCATCAGGGTCACGCCACGAATCCGCCTCAAACCACCAGCGCCGCACCGTCTCGACCAGCGCCGTCAAGTCCTCGTCCTGCCGCGCCTGCTCGAAGGCGGCGTCAAGCTCGCTGTCGTAGCGCTGCAGAACCTCCGGGCCCGCGTTCGCAGCCAGCACGGCCCGGATCGCGGCCGGAGTGCACGCGGGACGATCCAGGACCTGCGGACGGCCGGATTGCGGGACTGTCATGCCTCTAGTATGTGCCGCGAGAGCGGGCGTCTACCCCTAGCTCGGCCAGGCGGGTCGGGAGGGGCGACCTTGATCGCTACTTCCAGCGGAAGTGGACGAAGATGCGGCCGAAGTTCTTGGAGTCCTTTTCCACGCGGTGGTACTGCGCCTTGATCTCCTTCTGCTCCAGGAATCGCAGGACGTGCTTCTTGAGCTGCCCCGAGCCCTTGCCGGGGATGATCTCCACGACCGGGGCCTTCTTCCTGGCCGCCTCGTCCATGATGTTCCGCAGCGCACGGTCGATGTCGTGGCCCCGGTTGTAGATGTCGTGCAGGTCAAGCGTCAGCTTCATCGGCGCGTCTCTCCCATGCGGCGGTGACACCAAGGTACCCGCGCGCCGCCCGCCCGGTCAGGCTGAGCCGGCCTGGGTTGCCGGGAAGCGGCAGGGTTCCCAAAGCCGAAGAATCTGTCCATAATCGGCCGAGGACCGGGCCATGGGATCGAGTGACTCGCCCGTGCCGGCAGAGTTTGGTGCTGGCGGGCCGACTGCGCCTGCCCTGGCTGAGGGGAACAACGGATGCGCCTAGCTCATCCCGCTCGGACCGCGGCGGCGGCCGCATGCTCACTGGCGCTGGGCGCCCTGGGTGCTGGCACGGTCACGACGGCCCCGGCGACGGGACTGACCGGAATGGCCAGCCATTCGGTCCGGCCGATCGTGGAGATAGTGCCGGGCGCAGTCCACGTGGCGGCCGCCCGTCAGGCGCCGCCCAGCACGGCCTTCTGCGAGAAGCACTTCAAGATCGCGTGCTACGAGCCGGGCCAGATCGAGCAGGCCTATAACCTGCCGGCGCTGTACCGGCGGGGCATCACGGGCCGGGGCCAGACGATCGTCATCGTGGACTCCTACGGATCCCCGACGGTGGCCCACGACCTGGCGGTCTTCGACAAGGCGGCGCACCTGCCTGCGCCGCCGTCGCTGCGGATCATCCAGCCCGCGGGCAAGGTGGCGCCGTACAAGCCGAACGGGAACCGCGAGGGCTGGGCCGGCGAGACGGAACTGGACGTGGAGTACGCCCACACGATCGCGCCGGGCGCCAACATCCTGCTGGTCGAGACGCCGACCTCGGAGAACGAGGGGACGACGGGCTTCCCGCAGATCGTGAAGGCGGAGAAGTACGTGGTCCGCCACCACCTGGGCGGCGTGATCAGCCAGAGCTTCTCGGCCACGGAGGAAAGCTTCAAGACGCCGTCGCGGCTGCTGAACCTGCGCGGCGCCTACATCGCGGCGGCCCATTCCGGCGTCACGGTGCTGGCCGCCTCGGGAGACAGCGGCGCGGCCGACGTGCGCTACAACGGCTCGACCTACTACCTCCACCCGGTGACGTCCTGGCCGGACAGCGACCCGCTGGTCACCGGGGTCGGCGGCACCCAGCTGCACCTGGGCGGGTCGGCGGGCCGGCCGGGCCCGGCGACGGTGTGGAACGACACCTACAACGTGCCGACCCAGGAGTACATCGAGGGCGACAAGGGCCCGAATCCGCTGGCCGGCGGGGGCGGCAAGTCGGTGATCTTCAGCCGCCCGGCCTACCAGAACGGCGTGGCCGGGGTGGTGGGCAGCCGCCGCGGCGTGCCGGACATCTCGATGAGCGGGGCCTGCAACGGCGCGGCGGACATGTACCAGAGCTTCGCGGGGCAGCCGGCGGGCTGGTACCCGACCTGCGGCACCAGCGAGGCGACGCCGGAGTTCGCGGGCATCGTGGCGCTGGCCGACCAGGTCGCGGGTCACCCGATCGGGCTGATCAACCCGCTGCTCTACGCGCTGGAGGCACACCACGCGCCGGGGCTGGCCGACGTCACCAGCGGCAATAACACGGTGTCGTTTCCCCAGGGCGGCAAGGAGCACACGGTGCGCGGCTTCGCGGCCGCGCGGGGCTATGACCTGGCGTCGGGCGTCGGCACGGTCGACGCGCGCTGGTTCGTCCCCGAACTAGGCCTGCTGGCCCGGCACCCGCACTGGTCCTGGTCGCGGATCGCGGCCGCGGCCGCGGGCTGACCCCCGCCGGTCGCCCAGCCGGAAATCCGAGGCCCGCGGACCGATCCGGCCCGTGGGTCGGCGTCGAATACGGGACATGACCAGTCCGCACATTCCCGGGCCGGACGTCGGCGACGCCGACGGAAACGAGGACGGCTTCGACCTCGACCAGCTCATCGCGCTGGTGGCCCGAGGCGACCAGACAGCGTTCGAGGCGGTCTATGACCGCCTGGCCGGGCCGGTGTTCGGCCTGATCTGCAAGGTGGTCCGGGACCCGGCCCAGTCGGAGGAAGTGGCCCAGGAGGTCTTGCTGGAGGTCTGGCGCAGCGCGTCGCGCTTCGACCCGGCCAAGAGCAGCGCCACGACCTGGGCGATGATGATCGCCCACCGGCGGGCGGTGGACCGGGTGCGCTCGGCCACGGCGGAGGTCCAGCGGGACAAGAAGTCAGCGGTCGCGGCGCTGGCCCCGGACATCGACGAGGTGGCCGAGGCGGTCGAGGCCAGCCTGGAGCGGGAGCGGGTCCGGCGCTGCCTGGGCACGCTGACCGATATCCAGCGCGAGGCGCTGACGCTGGCCTACTACGGCGGCTACACCTACCGGGAGGTGGCCCGGCTGCTCAACGTGGCCCTCGGCACGATCAAGACCAGGATCCGCGACGGGCTCATCCGGATGCGCGACTGCATCGGGGTGAGCTGGTGAAGCTGCTGCGCCACGACCTGCACACCCAGCATACGTTGACCGGGGCCTACGCCCTGGACGCCATCGACGGCACGGAGCGGGAGAGGTTCGAGCATCACCTGCACCGCTGCCAGTCCTGCGGCCAGGAGGTGCGCGGGCTCCAGGAGACGGCGGCCCGGCTCGCGCTGGCCGTCGCCCGGGTGCCGCCGCCGGGGTTCAAGGCGGCGGTGCTGGCCGGGGCGGCGCGCACCCGGCAGCACCCGCCGCTGGCCGACAC
>JBOHCO010000239.1:0-2755 GCA_050698895.1 Streptosporangiaceae bacterium | reverse complement strand
GCCGGCGGGCTGGCCGCCAGCGAGCAGGCTGGCGAGCGGGTGGCCGAGGTCGGCATCGAGGTGGCCGCGCCCGCCGAGCCGGGCGGCACGCGCCCGGTCACCGTCATCGCCGACGCCGGGCCCGCCGGCCGGGCCGCGCAGGCGGCCGAGGTGAGCATCGCCGAGCCCGGCTGGACCATGTGGATGGTCAGCCACTTCCACTATGACCCGGTGTGGTGGAACACTCAGGGCCAGTTCCTCCAGACCCGGCTGCTGCGGCCCGGCGACGACGGCCGGCTGCCCGACGTCCGGACCGCGTTCGAGCTGGTGACGCTGCACCTGGACGAGGCGCGCCGGGACCCTGACTACAAGTTCGTGCTGGCCGAGACCGACTACCTCAAGCCGCACTTCGACGCGCACCCCGAGGACCGGGCTGACCTGCTGGCGTTCATCCGCGAGGGCCGGATCGAGCTGGTCGGCGGCAGCTACAACGAGCCGAACACCAACCTCACCTGCGCCGAGTCAACCATCCGCAACGCCGTCTACGGCCTGGCCTACCAGCGCGACGTGCTCGGCGGCGAGCCGCGGACCGCGTGGATGCTGGACGCCTTCGGCTTCGACCCGGCCTATCCGGGCTGATGGCGGCGGCCGGGATGACCGCGTCCTCGTGGGCCAGGGGGCCGTTCCACCAGTGGGGTCCGGGCCGCACGGCGGGCGACAACCGGCGGATGCAGTTCGCGGCCGAGTTCGAGTGGGTGGCGCCGGACGGCACCGGTCTGCTGACCAGCTACATGGCCAATCACTACGGCGCGGGCTGGGTGACCCAGCAGGCGACCGACCTGCGCGCCGCCGAGGAGTCGGCCTACCAGCAGTTTCTCGAGCTGGCGCCGGTCGCCGCCACCCGCAACGTGCTGCTGCCGGTGGGCGGCGACCACGTCATCCCGTCGCGCTGGGCGACCGCGATCCACCGTGACTGGAAGGCCCGCTACACCTGGCCGCGGTTCGTGACCGCGGTGCCGAGCGAGTTCTTCGCGGCGGTCCGGGCGCAGGCCAGCCGGGGCGAGGTGTGGATCACGCCGCAGACCAGGGACATGAACCCGCTCTACACCGGCAAGGACGTCTCCTACATCGACACCAAGCAGGCCCAGCGGGCGGCCGAGACGGCGGTGCTGGACGGCGAGCGGCTGGCCACGCTGGCCTGGCTGGCCGGCGCCCGCTACCCGGCGGCCAGCCTGGATAAGGCCTGGCGGCTGCTGGTCTTCGGCGCGCACCACGACGCGATCACCGGCACCGAGGGCGACCAGGTCTACCTGGACCTGCTGGCCGGGTGGCGGGAGGCCTGGCAGCACGGCGCGGCGGCCCGCGACGCCGCGGCCGGCCACCTGGCCGGGCTTATCGACACCGCCGGGCCGGCGGACCAGGACGAGGGCCTGGCCGTCGTGGTGCTGAACACCCAGTCCTGGCCGCGCTCGGGGATGGTGACCACGGTGCTGCGGCCCGCGGCGGTGCGGCGGCCCGCGGCGCCCGGGCTGGCCGCGGCGGGGTTTTCCGCACCCTGGGTGGAGCTGCGCGACGACACCGGGGCCGCGGTGCCGTTCCTGGCCGAGGGGGTGGTCAGGAACGCCGACGGGACCCTGGCCGAGCTGACGGTCACGTTCCGGGCCCGCGAGGTGCCCGGCGTCGGCTACCGCACCTACCAGGTCCGCCCGGCCTCCGCCGCTGCCGGGCCGGCGGGCTGGCGGCGGGCCGCGGGCCGCGCGATCGGCAACGAGGTCATCACGGCGGCGGCCGACCCGGCCAGGGGCGGCACGCTGGCCAGCATCCGGCTGGGCGGCACTGAGCTGCTCCGCGGCCCGGGCAACGAGCTGGTCCTCCAGCCCGAGCACCCCCGGCACCCGCGCTGGGGCGAGGGTCCGTGGCTGCTGTGCCCGGCCGGCCCCGGCACCGGCTCGGCCCGGGGCGCGGCGCAGGTGCGCGCCGAGCGCTGCCCGGTGGGCCAGCGGCTGGTGGCGCGGCTGAGCCTGGACGGGCTCACCGTGACGCAGGAGACGCTGCTCTGGGACGGCGAGCCGCGGCTGGAGTTCCGCACTCACGTGGACGGCTCCATCGGCCAGGACCGGCTGCTGCGGGTGTCGTTCCCGCTTGACGTGCCGGGCGGGCTGCCGGTCTACCAGACCGCGGTCTCGGTGATCGGGCGGCCGCCGGGGCCGGCCGACACCGACGCGGCCGAGCACGAGTTCACGCTGGACAACCCGGCGAGCGAGTGGTTCGGCGTGGGGTCCACAGCCAGGGTCGCGGTCGGCGGCCAGGCCCAGGCCATCGGCGTGGCCGAGGTGGTCGCTCCGGATTCGGCGGCCGGCGCCGTGCGGGCCCTGGTCACCGCGCTGGGCCGGGCGGGCGTGACCGCGACCTGCTCGCGGCCGGACGGGCCGCGCTACGGCGATATCGCGGTGGACTCCAACCTGCCCGACTTCCGGATCTCGCTGGGCGGGCCCGAGGCCAGCTCGTTCACCGCCGCCGTGCTCGCCGCGGCCGGGCCCGGCTACGCCGGGGCGCTGGCCCGGCAGCTGCGCGACACCGGGTCGGCGCGGGTCTGGGTGCCTGCCGCGCGCAGCCGGGCCGACGCGTTCGCGGCCGGCGCGGATCTGCGCGGGCCGGCTGACCTGCCGGTCCTGATCGTCGCCGGGGACGGCCCCGGCGGGCTGGCGGCCGCGGTCCGCGCGGTCGCCGATGACCTGGCCGACGCGGTCATCGAGGTCGCGGCCGGGGCCGGCGG
>JBOHCO010000238.1:0-1303 GCA_050698895.1 Streptosporangiaceae bacterium | reverse complement strand
GCCTGCCGCAGCGCCGAGCACACCCGCTCACCGGGATCATCCAGCGGCAGGTATCCGGGCACCACCACGGTGTCGGCGGCGGCCAGCGCCTCCAGGCCATGCTCCGCCTGGACGGAGAACCCCGCGGTTGACCGCACCAGCCCGGCCGCAGGCGCGCAGACGGTGAACTCATACCGCCGCGGCAGGCCCGGATCGGCGAAGACCTGAGCCGGGATCGCCAGGTCGAAGGCCTCCACTGCGGGCAGGGCCAGAGCCACTACGGCATGCACAGGCAAAATCCTATGACGCGCAAGAAACCTGCCACCCCGCTGCCATCTCGCCGCCACCCGCTGCCACCTGCGGCCGGCCCGTCGTGCGCCGGTCAGCACCCGGGGTGTGAGACCCGCCGGCGCCTGGCGATTACCTGGCCGCGGCCGGGCTGCCGCGGGTGGCGTATCCGAGAGCCGATGGCCTGCACCAGGGCGCGCAGCCAGGAGTGTCCCGCTGGGTGACGACCCGAGCCGCCCCGGGCGGACAGGGTGGATCTTGCTGGCCGGGCGAGCAGGAAGGCCGCCGGGCCGACCGTCATCACCGCGAAGGGAAGCACGCCGATGTCCGTCATCACCGCCCCAGTAGCGCACCCCGGTTCGCCCGCCCGGCCGCCCGGCCCGCCTAAGCTGCCCGCCGCCGGCCTGCGCCGTGTCCAGGCCCAGACACTGCGCGCGCCCCGCCTCGACTACAGCATCCCGGCCAAGCTGCTGTTCTGGATGGTGGATCTGATCTACGGCCGGCCGCGGTCGCTGCGCAAGTTCGTCGTGCTCGAGATCGTCGCCCGGGTTCCCTACCAGGCGTGGGAACGCGCCGCCTACGGCGCGCTGACCCGGGTCCACCCGCGGCTGCGGCTGGCGGGCCGGATCTTCGACCGGGTCGTGGAGACCCGTGCCCAGCAAGACAACGAGCAGTATCACCTGCTGATCCTGGAGGAGCTCGCGCAGCGCGGCGGGCCCCGCTCGGTGCTGCGGTTCGGGCTGCTGCCGTGGCTGATGGCCGTCGGCTACTACCAGCTGTCGTGGCTGCTGTACATCTGCTGGCCGGCGGCGAGCTACCGGCTCAACGCCGCGTTCGAGGACCACGCCGAGCACGAGTACATGCTGTTCGTCACCGAGCACCCCGAGTGGGAAGCCCAGCCCTACGACGGGTCGTTCCGGGACGGCTACGGCCACCACGGATCACTCGCCGACCTGTTCCGCCAGATCGGCCACGACGAGCGGGTGCACAAGCTGGAAAGCCTCGCCGCCCTGGCCGAGCCGCGGCTGCACGACGA
>JBOHCO010000237.1:0-3268 GCA_050698895.1 Streptosporangiaceae bacterium | reverse complement strand
GCCCGGCGTCGTCGGGCCGCCGGGCCTCGAAGGTCAGCGCGGACACGCAGGCGGCCAGCTCGGGCGGCGTCAGGCCGGCCCAGGCGGACCGGCGCAGGCACTCGGCGGCGACCAGGTCCAGCTCGGTGTACAGGCGGCCGAGCCGCCGGCCCTCGGGGGTCACCTTGTCCCCGTCCACGTAGCCCAGCTCCTCCAGTACCGCGCAGACCCGGCCGAAGGTCCGGGCCAGCACGTGCGACCGGCTGGCCACCCGGCGCTCCAGCGCCTCAGCCTCGCGCTCCAGCCGGATGTAGCGCTCGGCCTGGCGCAGGTGCGTCTCCCGGTCGGGGCACTGGTGGCACGGGTGCTCGCGCAGCTCGCGGCGCAGCCGGGCGATCTCGGCGTCCTCGGTGCCGCCCGCGCCGTCACCGTTGCGCCGCGGCCGGGGCAGGTCCTGGCCGGCCAGCTTGTTGCGCATCGTGGCGGCGAGGTCGCGCCGGTGGTTAGCTGACCTGACGCTGAACGAGCCCGGGATCCTGATCCGCTCGATGGCCGTCACCGGCACCGGGAAGTCGGCCGGGGACAGCCGCTTGACCTGTCGGCTGGCGGTCAGCACCAGCGGCATGGGCTGGCCGTCGGCGGCGGTGGGCTCGAGCACGACGGCGATCCCGGCCCGGCGGCCGCTGGGCACCTGGATGATGTCGCCGCGGCGCAGCCGCTCCAGCGAGGCCAGCGCCTCGCGGCGGCGGGCGGCGGCCCGCTGCCGGGCCTGGTCGCCCTCGCGGTCCGACAGCTGGCGGCGCAGGGCGGCGTACCCGGTCAGGTCGCCGCGCTCGCAGCCCACCGACAGCTGCTCCATCTCGGCCCGTATCCGGGCCGCCTGGCGGCCCAGGCCGGCCACCCCGCGGTCGGCCTGGAACTGGGCGAACGACGACTCCAGCAGGGCCGCCGCGCGCTGCCGGCCGACCTGGCCGACCAGGTTGACGGCCATGTTGTAAGAGGGCTGGAAGCTGGAGTTGAGCGGGTAAGTCCGGGTGCCGGCCAGGCCCGCCACCGAGGCCGCGTCCAGCCCGGCGTGCCACAGCACCACCGCGTGCCCCTCGATGTCGATGCCGCGCCGCCCGGCCCGGCCCGTGAGCTGGGTGTACTCCCCCGGGGTCAGGTCGGCGTGGGTCTCGCCGTTCCACTTGTCCAGCCGCTCGATGACCACGGTCCTGGCTGGCATGTTGATGCCCAGGGCCAGGGTCTCGGTGGCGAACACGGCGCGGATCAGCCCGGCGGCGAACAGCTCCTCGACCACCTCCTTGAAGGTGGGCAGGAGTCCGGCGTGGTGCGCGGCGATGCCCCGGCGCAGCCCGGCCAGCCACGAGTCGTAGCCCAGCACGGCCAGGTCGGCCTCGGGCAGGCCGGCGGTGCGCTCGGTGGCCAGCGCGGCGATCTCGCCGGCCTCCCGCGGCGTGGTCAGCCGCAGCCCCGAGTCCAGGCACTGCTGCACGGCGGCGTCGCACCCGGCCCGGCTGAAGATGAAGGTGATCGCGGGCAGCAGCCCGGCGGTGTCCAGGCGCCTGATGACCGAAGGGCGGCTGGGCGGTCGGAACCGCACCGGGCGGTGCCCGCCGCGCTGCGGCCGGCTGGCGCCGCGCGGCCGGCGATCGTAGCCCTCGCGCTGCGCGACCCGCAGCAGCTCGGGGTTGACCACCCGGCGGGCCTGGCCGTCCCGTTCCTGGCCGCTGGTGGTCGCGAACATGTCGTAGAGCTGGCTGCCGGCCAGCATGTGCTGCCACAGCGGCACCGGGCGGTGCTCATCCACGATCACGGTGGTATTGCCGCGCACCCGGGCCAGCCAGTCGCCGAACTCCTCGGCGTTGCTCACCGTGGCCGACAGCGCCGTGAGCCGCACCGACTGATCCAGGTGGATGATCACCTCCTCCCAGACCGCGCCGCGGAACCGGTCGGCCAGGTAGTGCACCTCGTCCAGCACCACGTGGCCCAGGCCGGTCAGCGTCGGCGAGCCCGCGTAGAGCATGTTGCGCAGCACCTCGGTGGTCATGACCACGATCGGGGCCTCGCTGTTGATGCTGTTGTCGCCGGTGAGCAGGCCCACGGTGGCGGCCGAGTACCGGCGGGCCAGGTCGCCGTACTTCTGGTTGGACAGCGCCTTGATCGGAGTGGTGTAGAAGCACTTGCGGCCCTGGGCCAGGGCCAGGTGGGCGGCGAACTCGCCGGCCACGGTCTTGCCCGACCCGGTCGGCGCCGCGACCAGCACGCCGTGCCCGCTGTCCAGGGCCCGGCAGGCGGCCAGCTGGAAGTCGTCGAAGTCGAAGTCGTAGAGGCCCTGGAACTCGGTGAGCCGCGCCCCGTCGGCCTCCCGGCGCCGCCGCGAGGCCGCGTAGCGATCCGCGGGGCTGGCCGTCTGACTGCCGCCGCCAGGCGGCGCGGGGGGGCTAGGGCCATCGGGGTCTGGGGTGTCCCCAGGGCACACAGTGTCTCCCCCGGACGGCACAGTCATGGCCCCAGCCTAAGCGGCCGGCGTCAGGGGCCGCTCCGGCTGGCTGTGCTCCGGCTGGCTGTGCTCCGGCTGGCTGTGCTCCGGCTGGCTGTGCTCCGGCTGGCTGTTCAGTCCTGCTCGCTGGTCCCGCCGTCAAGGGCCGGCTCGCTGCGGTCCTCCAGGTTGAATTCCGCGACTTCCTCCGGCGTCAGCCCGGGGAACGGATCGGCGGCCATCAGCCGGGCCCGGCGCCGGTCGTTGAAGAACGCGAAGACCTCCGCCATCTCGACCAGCGCCACGCAGGGGACGGCCAGCAGCAGCATGCTGATCGGGTCCGGGCTCGGCGTGGCCACCGCCGCGAACAGGAAGACCCCGAAGATGATCATCCGGCGCCACTTGGCGAACCGCTCATGGGGCAGGACGTGGGCCAGGTTGAGCAGCACGAATCCCAGCGGCAGCTCGAACGCGATGCCGAAGATCGTGAGCATCGCGATGGCGTAGCCGAGATAGGTGTTGATCGTGATGATCGGCACCACGCCGTGCGGGAGCAGGGCCAGCAGGAACCGCAGGCCCTTGGTCATGGCCAGGTAGGCCAGCGCGCCGCCCAGCACGAACAGCGGCACGGCTGCCCCGCCGAAGAAGTAGGCCCAGCGCCGCTCGCGCTTGTACAGGCCCGGGGCGATGAACGCCCAGAGCTGGTAGAGCCAGAACGGCGAGGTGATGATGACGCCCGTGATGATCGCGAGCTTCAGCTTGAGGAACAGCGCGTCGAAGATGCCGGTGACGAACAGGTTGCAGCCC
>JBOHCO010000236.1:0-13433 GCA_050698895.1 Streptosporangiaceae bacterium | reverse complement strand
CGGCGTGGCGGAGCCGCTCGGCGGCCAGCAGCGTGCCGTCGCGGCCGGTCAGCCGCAGCTCGGCGGTGCCGCGGCTGGTTACCTGCTCGAGCGTCAGCCCGGCCCGGTACAGCCGCCAGTCGAAGGTGTCCAGCCAGGTGCGCCGCAGCGTGGTGCGTCGGGCGCTGGCCTCGAGCGCGTAGCCGCTGCCGGCGGGCAGCGTCAGGGGCAGCTCGCCGGGCGCCTTGCGGGGCCGGGCGGCAGCGCTCTGGGCGGCGGAGTCCGGGCGCCGGTCAGCCAGCGGGATGACGCCCGCCAGCGGCGCGGTGGCCGGAACGGGCGAAATGGACGCCATGGCCAATTTTAGCAGCGGTTAGGCTCCATGGGTGAGCAACTGGGCGACCACCTTTGCCGACCTGGCCACCGGCGCCGGCACGCTGGTGCTGGCCGTGGCCACCTTCGCGTCCGTGCGCTCGGCCAACCGGTCGACCGCGACGGCGCAGGAGGCCCTGCAGGCCGGCCTGCGGCCGGTCATGATGAACTCGCGCTTCCAGGACCCGCGGCAGAAGGTGATGTTCGGGGACGGCCGGTGGGTGGCCGTGCCCGGCGGCGCGGCCGCGGTGGAGATCGGCGACAACGCCATCTACCTGGCCCTGTCGATCCGCAACGCGGGCACCGGCATGGGCATCCTGCACGGCTGGCGGCTGTCGGTGCGGATGGCCGGCGAGCGGCTGGAGCGCCCGCCGCTGGACGAGTTCACCCCGCAGACCAGGGATCTGTACGTGGCGTCGGGCGACGTCGGCTTCTGGCAGGGCGCGCTGCGCGACCCGGACGCCGAGCAGTTCAAGACCATCCAGGCGGCTATCGAGTCGAACGAGATCCTGCAGCTCGACCTGCTCTACGGGGACTTCGAGGGCGGCCAGCGGGTGATCAGCCGCTTCACGCTGGCCCAGAGCCCGTTCGGCGCGCGCGCACACGGCGAGAACCTGTCCGAGGCCGAGCTGGCGGCCATAGGCGGCGACAGCACCGGCCCGGTGGACGGCCGGCCGAGCGAGCACGACGCGATCAGCTGGATCGCCTCGGTGGTCCGGCACTGGAACGTCGACCGGCCCGACCCGCGGTAGGCCCCGCGATGGGCCTCACGGCAGGCCCCGGGTAGGTAGGCCGCGGGCCGCGGCGGGAACACTGGCTTACGGAACCCGAGTCCGCCCGTAAGGAGCGTTCATGCTGCAAGTGTTTGGCTTCAGCCGGATCGGCGTCGTCGCCGGCGACATCTTCCACCTGGACCCAGAGCCCGGGCCCGGCCAGGAGGGCGCCGAGCGCGGCGTCCGGCTGGAGATCAGGCTGCTCGAGCGCGGCGAGGCGCCCGGCTCCATCTACGCCTCCACCCCGATCCAGGTCGGCCGCCCGATCTGGCGGGCCGACCTGCTGGAGGCCGTGGACAGCCCGCCCGGCAGCATGAACCGGGCCCACCACCACCCGTCCATGACCAACTGGGAGCCGCACAGCCGGGCGTTCGACCAGGGGCTCTCGGCCGCGCCGGTCGAGTGGGTGGGGGAGCAGCTGCGCGACCTGGAGGGCCTGCTGGCCGGGGCCGGCGTCGAGCTGGACGAGGAGCTGGCCGCCGACGCCCGCGAGCTGCGGGACTGGGCCCCGGAGATCACCCGCGCGGTCGGCGGGCTGCTGGACCGGGTCTGGGCCGGCGAGCTGGCCCGGTCACCCGGCGGTCCCGAGCTGGTCAGCGCCCGGACCGGCTGGCTGTAGCCGGCCCGCTGTCGGCGGCTGGTCGCAGTCGGCTCGCTCAGAACGCCGTCCCGGCCAGCCACCCGGCCAGCACCGAGGCGTCGCCGTAGACCGTCAGCGCCGGGTCGCCGGCCGGCGCCCGGCGCATCAGCACCATGAACAGCCGGTCAGCCGGCCCGGTCACGGCCGCGTCGCCCTGGCCGTGCGCCCGGTCCACCTGCACCCCGTCCGGCTCGTGCCGCAGCAGCCACTCGCCCGCGCCGGCCAGGCCCTCGTCGGTGGCGTGCACGTGCAGCGAGCGGCCGGGCGGCAGCGCGGCCGCTCGCTGGTCGGGCTCGGTCCCCTCCGGGACGGTGAGCACGGTCAGCCACTCGTCGATCCCGTCGGCGGCGATGTCCGCGTCGATGCCGACCGGCCGCCCGGCGGCCAGCATCGCATCGGCCGCGTGCACCACCGTCTCGTGGCACATCCGGCGGGCCCAGAAGGCCGCCGGCGTCAGCCCGGCGAAGGCCCACACCCGGTCCTGGCCGGCCTCCCGCACGGCCGCGCTGAGCTGCTCGGCGCCCGCGGCCAGCCAGGCCGCCTGCACCGCCGGGTCGTCGGGCAGCCGGCCGTCGGGCACCGAGCGGAACGGGATGAACTCGGCCGACCGGGTGCTGACGATGGTCGCGGCCCAGCGCTGGCCCCGGCCCACGTGGGTGGCCAGCTGGCGCAGCGTCCACTCCGGGCAGGTGGGGATCGGCGTGGTCAGGTCGGCGCCGTCGACCAGGGCGGCGATGTCCGCCGTGCTCGCCGCGATCTGCGCGTAGTAGCGCTCCGAATCCAGCTGCGTCATCGCATGCCCTCCGGGGGAGTCCGGCTCGCCAGCACCCTAGCCCCCGGAAGAAACCGGCGTCCGGCCTGGTTCGCACTGACGTGATCAACGTGCCCCTCTCCGTCCTTGACCTGTCGCCCGTCGCCGCGGGCACCACCGCCGGCCAGGCCCTGCGCCAGACCACCGAGCTGGCCCGCCGCGTGGAGGAGCTGGGCTACCGCCGGTTCTGGGTCGCCGAGCATCACAACATGCCCGCGATTGCCAGCTCGGCGCCCGCTGTGCTGCTGGCCCACCTGGCCGCGGCGACCTCCACCATCCGGGTCGGCTCCGGCGGCGTGATGCTGCCCAACCACGCCCCGCTGGTGGTGGCCGAGCAGTTCGGCACCCTGGAGGCGCTGCACCCCGGCCGGGTCGACCTGGGCATCGGCCGCGCGCCGGGTACCGACCAGCTCACCGCGCTGGCGCTGCGCCGGACCAGGGAGGGCCTGTCGGCCGAGCAGTTCCCCCAGGAGCTCACCGACCTCATCGCGTTCTTCACCGGCGAGAACGAGCGGCTGCCCATCCTGGCCATGCCTGGCCGCGGCGACATGCCCAAGATCTGGCTGCTGGGCTCCAGCGGGTACAGCGCCCAGCTGGCCGGCCTGCTCGGGCTGCCGTTCTCCTTCGCCCACCATTTCAGCGCGGCCAACACCGTGCCCGCGCTGCAGCTCTACCGGCAGAACTTCCGGCCGTCGCAGTACCTGGACCAGCCCTACGCCATGGTCGCCGTCGCCGCCATCTGCGCCGACACCGACGAGCGCGCCCAGTGGCTGTCCGGCCCGGCCTCGGTGTCCTACCTGCAGCTGCGCGCCGGCCGGCCGCAGCCGATGGTGACACCCGAGGAGGCGGCCGCCTACCCGTTCACCTCGCTGGACCGGGAGATGGCCCAGCAGCGCTTCGCGGACCAGGCCATCGGCTCCCCGGACACGGTCCGCCGCCAGCTCACCGGACTCCTCGAGCGCACCGCCGCCGACGAGCTGATGCTGACCGCCCAGGTGTACTCCCTCGAGGACCGCGCCCGGTCGTTCGAGCTGATCGCCGACAAGGTGGCCGGCGGCCTGGCCGGCTAGCCGCGGCCTGGCCGGCGAGGGCGCCGCCGGGGGCTGACCGGACTGTCGCCCGGCGCGCGCCAACCGGCACACTAGGGGCGTGCACGATTTCGACCTGCTCGTCATAGGCTCAGGGCCCGGCGGCCAGAAGGCCGCCATCGCCGCCGCCAAGCTCGACAAGCGGGTCGCGATCGTCGAGCGCCCCGAGATGCTCGGCGGGGTATGCCTGAACACCGGTACCATCCCGTCCAAGACCCTGCGCGAGGCGGTGCTGTACCTCACCGGCCTGGACCAGCGCGAGATGTACGGCCAGAGCTACCGGGTCAAGGATGACATCACCATCGCCGACCTCACCGCGCGCACCCGGCACGTGGTCAGCCGCGAGAACGACGTCGTCCGCAGCCAGCTCACCCGCAACCGGGTCACGATCATGACCGGCACGGCGCGGTTCACCGGCCCCAACACGCTCGAGGTGTCCGGCGCCGACGGCCACCCGCGCGAGGTCACCGCCGACAACGTGGTCGTCGCCACCGGCACCAGGCCCGCCCGGCCCGACACCGTCGAGTTCGACGAGAAGACCATCATGGACTCCGACGGCATCCTGCTGCTCGACAAGGTGCCGCGCACCATGGTGGTGGCCGGCGCCGGGGTCATCGGCATCGAGTACGCCTCCATGTTCGCCGCCCTGGGCACCAAGGTCACCGTAGTCGAGCAGCGCGGGCGGATGCTGGAGTTCTGCGACGTCGAGGTGGTCGAGGCGCTCAAGTACCACCTGCGCGACCTGGCCGTCACCTTCCGGTTCGGCGAGACCGTCTCCGGCGTCGAGTCCCGCCCCGGCGGGGCCATCGCCACCCTGGCCAGCGGCAAGCGGATCCCGGCCGACACCGTCATGTACTCCGCCGGCCGCCAGGGCGAGACCGCCGACCTGAACCTGAGCGCGGCCGGCCTGGAGGCCGACAAGCGCGGCCGGATCACGGTGGATGAGTTCTTCCGCACCTCGGTGCCGCACATCTACGCCGTCGGCGACGTCATCGGCTTCCCGGCCCTGGCCGCCACGTCCATGGAGCAGGGCCGCCTGGCCGCCCACCACGCCTGCGGCCTGCCCGTGCACTCCGCGCACCTGCTCCAGCCGATCGGCATCTACACGCTGCCCGAGATCAGCTTCATCGGGAAGACCGAGGACCAGCTCACCCGGGAGTGCATCCCGTTCGAGGTCGGGGTGTCGCGCTACCGCGAGCTGGCCCGCGGCCAGATCATCGGCGACTCCTACGGCGTGCTCAAGCTGCTGGTCTCGCCCGATGACCACAAGCTGCTCGGCGTGCACGTCTTCGGCACCGGGGCGACCGAGCTGGTGCACATCGGCCAGGCCGTCATGGGCTGCGGCGGGACCATCGACTACCTGGTCGACGCGGTCTTCAACTACCCGACGCTGGCCGAGTCCTACAAGGTTGCGGCGCTGGACGCGACCAACAAGATGCGGGAGATGGAGCGGTTCTCACACCTGTAACAGCATCCGTAACAGGGGACGTCGCGGGCTGGTCGGCTCCCGCGGCGGGACCGGGCCGGGCGTCAGCCGCCGCAGCCGCAGGCCCCGCCGCAGCAGCCGCCAGCTCGCGGAGCGGATGAGCCGGGCGAGCCGGCCCGGCCGCCCACGGCCACGGTCGACAGCAGCTTGACCGTGTCGTCGTGGCCCTGCGGGCAGGCCGCCGGGTCGGACGCCTGGCTCATCGGCCGGGACTTCTCGAAGGTGTCTCCGCAGGCCCGGCAGCGGTATTCGTAGCGCGGCACGCCCTCATGCTATGCCGCTGGGATCGTTATCCGCACACTCAGCGCCGGAGTTCCGGCTGGAGTCGTGCTACACATGGAAGGTGAAGGTCAGCGGATGCTCCTTCTTGCCGTGCCGGTTGAACTTGAGCGGCCGGTGCCGGGTGTAAATCACGGTCAGCCGGGTGAACTTGAACTGGCCGTGATGCCCGCGGAGCTTAGCCCGCCACAGCGTGATGAGCACCGGGAAGCGCCGGAAATGGCTCGCCGAGCAGTTCGGCACGCAGCTCTTGGCCACCTCGACGCCGCTGCCGAAGGCCACCGCCCGCCAGCTCACCCAGTGCATGCCGGTCAGGAAGTCGTTGCCGTCCGCGCAGGACAGGATGAACTTCCTGGGCAGCACCAGGCCCTTGTGCTGGCAGTTCACGAGCACGACGGCCCCGGACCAGGACGCCGCGGCGGGCCGCGAGTCGTGCCTGGTGGCGGCGCTCGCGGGCAGGCTCGCCGCGAGCGCGATGGCGCTGGCGCCGACCGCGATCGCGGCGGCTGTTTTCCCGCGGCGAAGGAACGAGCAATTCATGGGCGTTTGCCTCCTCGGCAGTGCGAACCATTCACTGTCTAAGGACGCCGCCCGGAAGGCTAAAGGTGAGCGAGCATGATCACGGTTAGGCATCGCCTGATTACTGACCCGAATTCTGCCGGGGGCCGCCCGTCGTGCCGGTCAACTGCCAGGTCACCGTCTGCGGGTAGTACTTCTTGCCCGGGCCCCGGTAATAGGCCGGCCGCCTGCCGGTGTAGATGTCGGTCATGCGGCTGAAGTAGCGCTGCCCGGCGTGACCCGGTCGTGGCACCGCCCGCCACGCCGTGACCAGCACCGGGTAGGCGTGGAAGTGGCCCTCGGCGCAGTTCGGCACGCAGTCGTTGACGTGCTCGGTGCCGCGGCCGAACGCGGCCCCGCCCGACCAGGACACCCAGTACAGGCCAGCCAGGTAGTCATTACCGTCGGCGCAGGTCAGCACGTAGCTGCCGGGCCGCACCTGGGCCCGTCCGGCGCAGTTGACCAGCACGTCGCCGCGCGGCACCGCCGCGCGGGCCCGGCTGACGGCGGCGGTGGCGGCCGAGGTGGCGGCCAGCGCGGGCACGCCGCCCGCCAGGGCTACGGCGCTGAGCCCGGCCGCGATCGAGATCTTCCCCCGGTGCCGCAGTGAGATCCTCATGTCGGTGGTCCCTCCTTAGTCGACGAGACACTTCATCAGACCGGAGGGAGGCCGCCCTGGTTGGGCGGCCGGTCGTCACAATTCCGTATCGTCCGGCCTCGGGGCCCGCACCGGGCGCCGGCCCGGCCCGGCCCCGCCGCCGGCCCCCGCGGGCCGCGCGCCGCCGGCTGTCCTGCCGCTGGCCGCAACGCCGCTGTTAGCTGCATCGTCGTTACCCGCGCCGCCGTTAGCGGAATGGCCGTTAGCGGCGCCGGCACTAGGGCCGTTCCCGTTTACCAGCGTCCCATTCACTGGCGCCCCATTTGCCGCGGAAGCCGCAGCGGCCGCCGTTGCCCCAGCAGGCACAGCCCCAGCAGGCACAGGCCCAGCAGGCACGGGAGTCGCGGCGGGATCGGCGTAGTAGAACTGCTTGCCCCGGAAGACCGAGATCAGCGCGCCCGTCAGCGACATCGCGATCGCCGCGCTGAACACCACGATCAGCCCGTGGTGGAACGGGCCCGAGATCAGGTGCGGGAAGTACTGCCGGTTGGTCAGCGCCGCGACGTTGCGGGCCGGGATCCTGTGCAGCACCCCGGAGATCTTGAGCAGGCTGCGGATCGGGTTGTAGCCCAGTAGGGCCGAGAACAGCGTGCTCACCGGGGGCAGGTGCGAGGCGTGCACGGCCGCCGCCGCGGGCACGCCCTGGGCCTGCAGGCCCCGGCTCAGCGTGGCCGGCAGCACCGACGCCAGCCCGGCGATCATCAGCGAGAAGAAGATGCCGATGGACAGCGACATGCCCGAGTTCTGGAACGTGGACCGCATGCCCGAGGCCGAGCCGCGCTGGTCGGCGGGCACGCTGCTCATGATGGCCGCGGTGTTCGGCGCCGCGAACAGGCCCGAGCCGACCCCGTTGAAGAAGATGATCGTCCCGAACAGCCAGTACGGGAAGTTCACCGGCAGCAGCATGAGGCCGGTGAACGCGGCCGCCGCGACCAGCAGCCCGCCCGTGGCGAACAGCCGCGGCCCGTAGCGGTCTGACAGGACGCCGGAAATCGGCCCGGCGATCAGGAAGCCGGCCGTCAGCGGCAGCATGTAGATGCCCGCCCACAGCGGCGTGACCGTGTAGTCATAGCCGTGCAGCGGCAGCCAGATCCCGGCCAGCCAGATCACCAGCATGAACTGGAGGCCGCCGCGGGCCATCGAGCTCATCAGGCTGGCCGCGTTCCCGGCCGCGAAGGCCCGGATCTTGAACAGGCCCATCCGGAACATCGGCTCGGCGATCCTGCTCTCGATGATCCCGAAGACGACCAGCAGGGCCGCGCCGCCGATCAGGCCGGTCAGCACCTTGGGGTTGGTCCAGCCGGTGGCGTGGCCCCCGTAGGGCTGGATGCCGTAGGTGATCGCGGCCAGCAGTGCCCCGGCGCCCAGCGCGAACGTGACGTTGCCCGCCCAGTCCACCTTGGTCCGCCTGGTGGCGGCGATCTCCCGCAGGCTGCGGTAGGCCCAGAGCGTGCCGAACACCCCGATCGGCACGTTGATCCAGAACACCGCGCGCCAGTCCCAGGCCGCCAGCAGCCCGCCCAGCAGCAGCCCGACGAACTGGCCGGAGATCCCGGCGATCTGGTTGATGCCCAGCGCCATGCCGCGCTTGTTGGCCGGGAAGGCGTCGGTCAGGATCGCGGCCGAGTTGGCCATCAGCATCGACCCGCCGACGGCCTGGATCAGCCGCCAGCCGATCAGCCACAGCGCGCCCCCGCCTCCGTAAAGCGGATCCAGCGACAGCGCGATCGAGGCCAGCGTGAAGACCACGAAGCCCAGGTTGTAGATCTTCACCCGGCCGAACATGTCGCCCAGCCGGCCCAGCGTCACCACCAGCACCGCGGTGACCAGCAGGTAGCCGATGATCATCCACAGCAGGTAGCTGATGTTGCCCGGCGCCGTGGGATCCAGGTGGATGCCGCGGAAGATGGCCGGCATCGCGATGATCACGATCGAGCCGTCGATCGTGGCCATCGTCATGCTGAGCGTCGTGTTCGACAGTGCCACCCACCGGTACCGATCGGGGCGTCTGCCGTCGCCGCCCTGGCTGCCGGGGCTCAGCCCGTTACCGGGGCCCTGATGTCCGTTTGCGCCCGGTCCTGCCCGCTGCTGCCCTATGGTCCGCCGCACGATGATTAACCCTACCGCGAACAAGTTGCTTGCCCGCAACTACTTACCTTAGGCAACTATCTCATGGCGCCGGGGGAGCGGGCATCCACCGCCCTCAACTCTGATAACAGCAAGAAGCGGCCGTGCAGGCACCCTCAGCGCGCCGGACGGTCGCCGCCGGGGGAGCGGGCTAGCGGACGCCCATGCGGACGCGGTAGGTCCAGTACCACGGGCGGGCGGCCGGCAGCCGCCGGGCTGCCACCTCGCGCAGCGCGGTCAGGCCGGTCTCGTCCTCGGTCGCCCCCGCCGCCAGCAGCGCCTTGGTGCCGCCCTGGCTCAGCGCCACGTCGGCCAGCCGCCTCGCGTCGCCCTGCTCCCGGCTCAGCAGGGCCACCTCGGTGGTGAACCGGAACAGCCCGCTGCCGGCGATCGTCTCCAGGTGCCGCTTGCCCGCGTGCGGCGGGAGCAGCCCGCGCGCCGCCTCCAGGTCGCGCACCCGGCGGTCGAAGGCGATGTAGGCCGAGTCGGTCTCCCAGTCGATGCACGGCGGCCAGTCACAGTCGTAGGCCGCGAACACCCCGCCCGGCCGCAGGATCCGGGCGATCTCCGGCAGCGCCCTGGCCGCGTCGAACCAGTGCATGGCCTGGCTGGCCGTGACGATGTCGGCGCAGGCGTCCGGCAGCCCGGTCTCCTCCGCGCTCCCGGCCACCACCGCGAACCGGGTCGGCGGGCCGGCTGCCGGGACGGTGGGCTCGGCCGGCGGCTCGTCCTCGCCCGCCAGCGGGCCGGCCGGGTCCTGGGTCAGGCCCAGCCGGGTCAGCGCCACGGTGCGCATCCGCGCGCCCGGCTCCACCGCCGTGACCCGGCGGGCGCGGCCCGCCCAGATGGCGGACGAGAGCCCGGTGCCCGCGCCCACGTCGACCACGTCGGGCGCGACCGTGCCCGACCACTGCATGAGAACCTCGGTGAGCTCGGCCGGCGGCTGCGGCCGGGCGGCGTCGTACTCGGCGGCGAAGTCGGCGAACCGGGCGACAGCATCAGGCATGACAGGCGCTTCCCTACCCGCAAGATAACTCGACATCGAGATATTAACCTGCCGGGCCGGACAGTCAGCTAGGCCAGCGGCAGGTCAGGCTCGATCGCGGCGACCGTGGCGCAGTCATCGGCGAAGGTGACCGTCACGGCCACGTGCTGGCCCGCGAGCACCCGCGGCAGCCAGTAGCGGGCGTCGTCCCACATGCCGTCCAGCGGCAGCGCGTCCTGCCGGTACCAGCGCGGCGCGATCTCGTCGGACTCGGCCGCCTCGCCCTGGTAGCAGGTGGTCATGAACACGTCGGCGGTCTGGTCCCAGGACGGCCGGCTGGGGAAGCGGAACTCGATGTTCGCCATGTGCTCGAGCGCGTCCGGCGAGACGACCAGCGACGACTCCTCGGCCACCTCGCGGGCCGCCGCCTCGGCCGGCTTCTCGCCGTCCTCGATGTGCCCGCCCAGGCCGACCCAGCGGCCCTGGCCGAACCCGGTCTTCTTCAGCCCGAGGAGCACCTCGGGCCCGCCGGCGGTCGTCCGGCGGATGAGGCACAGGCAGGTCCGGGTCATCATCCCGGTCAGCCTAGCGCCGCGGCTCGCACCACAGGGGCAGTCCGGCCCGCCCGGCGCGCCGGCCAGCCTCGCCAGTCACAGCTCCCCGCGGGCCAGCCCGATCAGCCGCTCCAGCACCCCGCCGTGGCTGACCCGCAGCCCGTCGTGCTCGTACTCGCTGGTCACCCACGGCCGCAGCCCGGCGATCGTGCTCGCCGTGCGCAGCGAGAGCTCCGTCGGCACGTACATGTCGTTGAAGTAGATCGCCGCCGCCGCCGGCACCGTGTTGGCCCGCAGCCGGGCCTCGTCGTACAGCGGCGCCCAGCCCTCCCGGCGGGCCAGCGCCTCGGCCGCCTCGGCCAGCGGGACCAGCACCGGGTCGTTCTCGAACATCCACGGGTAGATCATCTCGCCGGTGAACATCAGCGGCGCGTCGCTGTCCAGCGCCCTGGCCGCGTCGAACTCGGGAAACCCGGCCCGGACCCGGTCGGCCGCCCACCCCGTGGCCGGCCCCTGGCTGTACTCCGCCTCATGCAGCAGCGCGTACATCGGCGCCCCCGCCAGCGTCAGCATCGACTCCACCCGGTACCGGAAGGCGTCGCTCAGCTCACCGCCCGCGAGCGGGTCCTCCAGCAGGTAGTGCAGCGTGTGGCTGCCCGTGCTGGCGCCCAGGATCAGCCCCAGTGACTGGAACCCGGCCACCGTCAGCCGCATCCCGCCCGGCAGCCGGGCCGGCGCCTCGGCCAGCGCCCTGGCCACCCGCCGGGCCCGCTCCACGTCCTGCGGGTAGCGCTCGTAGTGCTCCCGGTTCTTGGTCGCCACCATCTGGTAGGTCCGCCGGTACACGTCGTCAGCCGTGGTGTCCAGGCCCGGCAGCCCGCCGGTCACGAACGCCTCGCGCAGCCCGTCCGGCGCCTGCGACAGGTAGGCCACGGTGCAGAACCCGCCGAAGCTCTGCCCCAGCACGCTCCACGGCCGGCCGCCCGTGATCTTCTCGCGGATCAGCTCCGCGTCGGCCACGATCGCGTCGGCCCGGAACCGGGCCAGGTACTCCGCCTGGGCCTGCGGCGAGCCCAGGGCGGCCAGCGTCAGCCGGTTGGCCGGCGTCGAGCGGCCCGTGCCCCGCTGGTCGATCAGCAGCACCCGGTAGTCGCGCAGCGCCCGGTCCAGCCAGGCGTCCCGGCCCATCGGGCGGATCGCCCCGTGCCCCGGCCCGCCCTCCATGTAGGCCAGCCACGGCAGGTCCGCCGCCCCGGCGTCCGCCGCGACGACCTCGCGGGCGAACACCTCGATCTGGCCGCCGTCCGGCGCCGCGTGGTCGAGCGGGACCGTGAAGACATGATCGGTGACCACCGTGCCCGGCTGGCGGTAGGAGTGCGGCGACATGACGGACACGTTACCCGGGTGACCGCCTCGTACGCCGGCCTAGTGATCATCCCGGCCCCCGCCCGCCCCGGTATCGTCTGCGCAGAGCCGGTCCCGAGGAGGCAGCATGCTGTCCAGCTCAGCACCCCAGCCCGGCCCGGCCGCGAACATGTTCTCCGCCGACCGGGCCTCCAAGGGCCTGGGCATGGAGCTGCTGGAGGCCGTCGCCGGCCGCGCCGTCGTCCAGATGCGCATCGCGCAGACCATGATCAACGGGCATGGCATCGCCCACGGCGGCTTCGTGTTCACCCTCGCCGACACCGCCTTCGCCTGCGCCTGCAACACCTACGGCCCGGTCACCGTCGCCGCCGGCGCCGACATCAGCTTCCTGCGCCCGGTCCGCGAGGGCGACGTCCTGCTCGCCACCGCCACCGAGCGGGTCGTCACCGGCCGGTCCGGGATCTACGACGTCACCGTCAGCCGCGGCGACGAGGTCGTCGCCGAGTTCCGGGGCCGCAGCCGCACGATTGGCTAGCCCGCCGTTGGTTAGGGGAGCGCATGGACATCAAGGAGATCAACCGCCGGGTCATCGACCAGTTCCGGTCCGGCGGCGAGATCGAGGGCATGCACCGGGACCGCCTCGTGCTGCTGACCACCACCGGGGCCAGGACCGGCCAGCGCCGCACCACCCCGATGATGTTCCACCGCGACGGCGACCGGCTGCTGGTCGTGGCGTCCAACGTCGGCGCGCCCCGGCACCCCGACTGGTACCTCAACCTGGCCGCCAGTCCTCGCGTCACCGTCGAGGTCGCCGACGAGACCTACGATGCCCTGGCCCAGACCCTCGACGGCGGGGAACGCGAGCGGGTCTGGGCCATGCTCACGCAGAACTACCCGTTCTTCGCCGAGCACCAGGCCAAGACCGACCGCACCATCCCCGTGGTCGCCCTCACCCGCGCCTGAGCGAAGATAGGTCCCCGGCAGGGTCGACAGCAGGAAGGGCCGGGATGCGGGTCACGGTGTTCGCCGGAAGCTCCATGGGCAGCCGCCCCGAGTACGCCGATCTCGCCGCCGATCTCGGCCGCGACCTCGCCCGGGCCGGCATCGGCGTCGTCTACGGCGGCTCCAGCGTCGGCCTGTTGGGACTCAGGGCCGACGCCGCCATGACCGCCGGCGGCGAGGTCATCGGCGTGATCCCGCAGGTGCTGGTCGAGGCCGAGGTAGCCGCGGACCGGCTGACCCGCCTCGAGGTGGTCAGCTCCCTGCACGAGCGCAAGGCCCGGATGGCCGAGCTCGGCGACGCCTTCGTGGCCCTGCCCGGCGGCCTGGGCACCCTGGAGGAGCTGACCGAGGCCCTGACCTGGCGCCAGCTCGGCCTGCACGCCAAGCCCGTGATCCTGCTCGACGCCGGGGGCTTCTGGACCCCGCTGCTGGCCCTGCTCGACGCCCAGGTCGACGGCGGCTTCGTCCCCGCGGCCAGCCGCACGGCAATCCAGTACGCCACCAGCCCCGCCCAGCTCCTGGCCACCCTCCTCCCGGCCTAGCAGCTACCCCGCCCCGGCTACCCCCGCTGGACAATCGACCATCGTGTCTGATAACAGCAAGAAGCGGCCTGCCTCGCGTGATGCCCACATCTGGCTCGGGGGATCGGACGGCTGATAACAGCAAGAAGCGTGCCGCGGCATACCGCTCAGTAGACAGTCCACCCGTCCCCCACCCGCGCCAGGTCACGGCGCGGGCCTTGGCCGGTGCTATTCG
>JBOHCO010000235.1:0-4032 GCA_050698895.1 Streptosporangiaceae bacterium | reverse complement strand
GTGATGTCGATGATCTTCGCGCACGCGCCGGTGATCGTGCCGTCCGTGCTCGGCCGCCCGCTCCCATTCCGGCCCGTCCTGTACGTCCCGCTGGTGCTGCTGCACGCCTCGCTCGTACTGCGGCTGGTGGGCGGGGACTGGGCTGGAGACACCGATGCCTGGCAGTGGGGCGGCTCGCTCAATGAGGTCGCGGTGCTGCTGTTCCTGGCCCTCGCGGCGAGCCTGGTGATCCGGTCCCGGCGCCCCGCCCGCGGCCCCCGGCAGCTGCACCGTCCGCAGCCGGGTCCGTCGTGACAAGCGGCTCGGCGTTAGCACGAGAAGCGCTTCTGGCCAGCCCAGAGAGGTGCACCGGCGCGTCGTGGCCATGAACGTGGCCATGAACGGGTACAGCGCCCGGCCTGCGACTGCGGGCCGGGCACCCCGGTGCTCACCACGTCCGGCGGGTTCTCCGAGATGCGACCGCCGCCGCCCCGGCGGCGGGGCGGCGGCGGGGTCCGTGGCTATGAAGCAAGCTCGGGTGATCAGCGGACGGTCGGTGCGGCCGGCGCGTTGTTCGGGTGCCCGGACCCGGCCGCCTCGGCGGGTCGGCCCACGACCCCGGCGAGTGCGGGCCCGCCGGGGGCCGGCCGCGAGTCGTCGCGGTTCCCGCTGCCGGCCGCCGCTCGGGCCAGCCCCGCCTGGCTCGCGCTGTCGAAGAAGCGCAGCAGTTCTACCGGGAAGGGCATGACGAGCGTGCTGTTCTTCTCAGCGGCGACCTCGACGACGGTCTGCAGCAGCCGCAGTTGCAAGGCGGCCGGGTCGGCGGCCATCACCGAGGCGGCCTGGGCCAGTTTCCTGGATGCCTGGTACTCGCCATCGGCGGAGATGATCCGGGCCCGGCGCTCGCGCTCGGCTTCTGCCTGCCGGGACATCGAGCGTTTCATCGATTCGGGCAGGGAGATGTCCTTCAGCTCGACCCGTTCCAAGCGGATGCCCCACGGTTCCTCGGTGGGGGCGTCGATGACATCCTTGAGGTGGGCGTTGATCTTCTCGCGCTCGGATAGCAGCTGATCCATGTCGTTCTGGCCGATGACGGACCGCAGCGAGGTCTGGGCGACCTGCGACACTGCGTAGTTGTAGTTCTGCACGTTGATGATCGCCTTGAACGGGTCGATCACCCGATAGTAGACAACCGCGTCCACCCGCACGGTGACGTTGTCCAGGGTAATGGCCTCCTGCGAGGGCACGGCCGTCACGATGATCTGCATGTTGACCTTATGCAGGTGATCAGTGAACGGGTTAACCCAGGTCAGTCCCGGTGCGCGGGTGCCGGGTAGCACCCGGCCGAAGCGGAAGACGATTCCTTGCTCATACTGCTTGATGATCTTGAAGCCGAACACGTCGGCCGTCCCATCCCCGGGCGCTCGGCGCGCTCGGCTAACCGGAGCCGCAGGCGGCGCTGGCTCGGCTGCCGACGTGCAGCCGCCTGCGGCCCGATCTCATATTACCCAACGATATCGTTATTACATATAGGACAGTGCCCTGGCCTGACTAGGCCCGCGCCGCCAGGCGGCAGCGTCTGCCTGGCCGGGCGGCTGCGCCCGCCGGAGAGTCAGCCGCTCCTGTCCGGATAGTGCGGTGGCCGGGCCGGAGGCCGGCCGGGTTCGCGCCCGAACTGATTTTTCCAATATCTGACTGGCTTTTATGACGTCTCTTCGTCCGGCGAGCCTGCCCGCGAGCTGGGCGCCGGCCCTGCCGTTCGTCGCGGCCGGCACGGTGTGCACTGTGGCAGGCGGCCTGGTCGCTGCTGCTCGGCCGTACTTGGCTGGCCGACCTGGGCGGTGCCCCTGCTGGTGGTGGTCCTGGCGCTGGTGACCTGGCAGTTGCGCGGTGCGGTCCGGCAGCCCGCCTGGGCTGAGCCTGCGCCCGCGGCCGGTCACCGGGTCGCGGCGCCTGCCGGATCGCCGGGGCGGGGACTCAGCAGGGTCCGGTACAGGTGGCGCATCATGGCCAGGAACGTCAGCGCCCAGGCGGCGAGGGCGACCCAGCTCTCGTTCGCGCCGATGGACTGGATAAGGGGCAGGTGGTCCGCCTGGCCGAGGTACTGCCCGGCCACCCCGTACATGCCGAGCGGGAACACGACGCTCCACCAGGTCGGGTCGTAGCGCACCGGGATGTGGTGGGCCACGTGGCGCCACCAGCCGGCCGCCACCAGGGCAGGGATCAGCCAGGTGCCGAAGGCCCAGAACGCGACCGACGCACCGCCGATCAGCCCGCGCATGGCGGCGACGACCGGCAGGTGAGACAGGTGCATGATCCGGGCGCCGGCCACGACAGTGATCGCGGTCGCTCCCATGGATACCCAGTACGGCTGGGTCAGGTCGGCCGGGCGCAGGTCGTAGAGCATGAGCCGGGCGGCGACGAAGATGCCCGCGGCGGCGTAGAGAAAGACCCCGACGGACCACGAGAACACCGCGAGCAGCGCCAGCTCACTGCGCCCGGTGGTGGCGGCGGGCGCCAGCGCGGCGGCCAGTACCGCGACGGACTGGCTGGCCACCACCCAGATGAACCAGGTGCCGTTGGCGTACTGCACCACCGGGCGCCGCGCGTGGCCGAGCACCGCCGTCCACGGCACTACATAGCCGAGAAGCAGCCACCCGAGCCAGCCTGCGGCGAGCAGCACGCCGCCGGCCAGCCGATAGCCGTCGAGGACGAGCCGGGTGCCGAGGACGTCGGTCCCGGCGACGAAGGTAAAGAACCCGAAGCCCCGGCTGGGGTCGGTGAGATCGGCGGCCAGCATGGCGCGGAACGCCACCAGCCGCCAGGCGTGCAGGACGACCAGGACAGCCCAGGCGATGCCCGCCACCCACATGAGGACAACCGACAGGGCGTAGGCGTGGTGATTGCGCATCGCGATCGAGATGATGCCGCTGGCCATGACCAGCGCGAAGTAACCGGGGTGGAGCGTACGGACAGCGCCGCGCGTCCGCCCGCGGGCACCGGTGACGGGCGGCTGCGCTGGTTCAGTAGGGGGCACCGATCTTACGCCACTTGCGACCGCCGGTACCTGGCTCGGCAGGCGGGCGGGGACGGCGGCTGCGGTAGACGATGTAAGGCCGCCACAGGTACCACAGCGGGTAACTCCAGGCATGCACCAGCCGACTGAACGGCCACAGCCCCCAGATGACCCACGCCGCAGTGGCGTGCAGCTGGTAGATGAACGGGGCGTGCGCGATCGCCTGCACGTCCGGGGAGCCGGTGAACAGGCCGCGGAACCACGGAGCGACGGTGGTGCGGTAGTCGTAGCCGTGCCCGAACAGGTTGATCCCGATCGTGGGGGCGATGCCGGTGAGGAACACGACCAGCAGCAGGATCAGGGTGACCCAGTCGATGGGCGCGGTCGTGGCCCGCACCCGCGGTACCAGCAGCCGCCTGGTGGCCAGGACGACCACGCCGCCGATCACCAGCACGGCGGCCAGCGTGCCGGCCCCGGCCGAGAACCACCGGTAGGCGGCCTCGGGGATGCCGATCGCCCTGGTCCACCGCTCCGGGATGAGCACGCCGATGACGTGCCCGGCAATGGCGGCGAAGGTGCCGTAGTGGAACAGCGGCGAGCCCCACTTGAGCAGCCGCCGCTCCTGCAGCTGCGTGGAGCGGCTGGTCCAGCCGAACTGGTCATAGCGCCATCGCCACACATGCCCGACGACGAACACGCCGAGCGCGAGGTAGGGCAGCGCAGCCCACCAGAACAGCTCCGCGGCAGTGGTGGTCATGTCCGTGGCCCGTAACCGGACAGGTACTCGGGCGGGGCGAACGGCTCGAGCCCGACCTCCTCGCGCGGCGGCCCGGTCTCCCACGCCGCGTGCACCAGGATGAGGTCGCGGCGCCCCAGCCCGGGCAGCCGGGCGATCACCGCGGCGACCACGTCCGCGTAGGGCGTGGCCGCCTGCTCCAGCCCGCGCCGCAGCAGCTCCAGGTCGGCGCGGTGCGCGCGCAGCAGCCTCTCGCCGCGCGGGGCCAGCGCGGCGAAGTCGAGCACCATGGGCAGGTAGT
>JBOHCO010000234.1:0-3031 GCA_050698895.1 Streptosporangiaceae bacterium | reverse complement strand
GTGCCTATTCGTCCCCGCCGGCCCGGCGACCTCGATGCCTGTGTCGCGGTCCTGCGCCGCGTTCACGACCGCAGCGGCTACCCGGACCGCTGGCCCGCCGACCCGGCGTGCTGGCTCACCCCGGAGGGCCTGATCGCGGCCTGGGTAGCCGAGCATGAGGGCGCCGTTGTCGGCCAGGTCGGCCTGGCCCAGGGCGACCGGCACCTGGGCCTGCTCCAGGCGGTCGGGCGGGCCGTCGGTGAGCTGGCCGAGGTCATCCGGCTGTTCGTGGATCCGGCCGTGCGCGGCTCTGGCCTGGGCCGGGAACTGCTGGCGGTGGTGTCTTCCCATGCCGTGGCCGCCGGCCTGCGCCCGGTGCTGGAGGTGGTCGACGACGCGGGACCCGCGATCGCGCTCTACGAGCGGTCCGGGTGGCAGCTGGTCGGCACCGGCATCGCGACCTGGACCACGCTCGATGGCGCGTACCCCGGGCTGCGCTACTACGTCAGCCCGGAGCCGCGCCCGGATGGCCTGGGCCCGACCGGCGCCTAGATCGGGTAGGGGTCGGGGCGGGCGCCGCCGCGTTTCCGTTCCCCGTCCTTTGCCGACGCCGGCCAGGAGTTAACGCGATAGGTCATTTCGGCGCGGGCGGATACCGTTGTTCTATGCAAGATGCCACGGAGCGGCACCCATGAGGTTCGAGCACGAGCTGGACCCGGAGGAGCTAACCGAACTGTTCGACAGCCTGGACTCCGGCCTGGACCGCAGGCCGCTCCCGGCAGTGCTGGACACTGCCTGCGTGCGGACCGGGCTGCACTTTCAGCTCCGCAACGGGTCCCCGCCAGCGTCGGTGACCACGGCGCGGGACGGAGAGGTCCGCGTGTTCATGGAATACGACACGCTGGCCGAGACCGGGAGGAAGCTACCGAAGTTTGCCAGGGATCTGGGCGTCACAGTGGCGGAACTGCGGCGCATCCTGAACGAGGAGTGGCTGCCGTACATCCAGGTGGTCAAGCTCCCGCCGTCCCTGCGGCAGCTCGACCCGCGGGCGCTGTCGGTCCGCGACAGCGACGCCGATGGTTATCCGGCCGCCGCGCTCGCCGCACTGCTGTCTTCGTGCATCTTGCTGATGCATAACCACAACGATTTCGCCGCGCTCGGCGTGGATTCCTCCTCCCAGGGCGTCGACGCGGTGATGGCCGTCATCGCGATCAACATCGGCGAGATGCGGGTGCACGCGGTCCTCGTGGTCCCGGCGCTGCCCGTCCGGCTCGCCGCCGCTGGCGTCAAGTGGGCGTCGGAACGGATCGGCCTGGCAGCCTGGGTGATCCTGCTCAATGCGTCCCGGCGGCCCAGGGTCGATGACCTCCGCGCTTACCTGCGAGGCAACGACGCCCTGTTCGCCCAGGTACGCCGCGGCGGGTTCGAACTCGGCCAGCACTACCAGCTGCCTGACGTCGGCTAACCGGGGCCAGCGGCACTATCGGGAATATGGCAGACAACGCCTTCTACTCGGATCGCACGAATGGGCCGGTACCCCAGGACCGGCGAGGCAGTTACGACCGAGGTGTGGCAGGGGCTGGCCACGCTGATCACCCGGCGTATCGATGACGGCTCATTCGCGATGGAGTTCCCGGCACGGCACTGCGCGGATCTGCCCGACGCGATTACCGGCACCGACCGGGATCGGTTCGGCATCACGCTTAACACCCTGGTCCCTGCGCTGCGATGTGAGTCAGCGCCGTTGCCCGGCGAGAGATCGATCCTCAACCTCTATCGCGTGCCGTCGACGCCCGCCGCCCTGGACGTGGCCGAATTCGCCGGGCAGCACATCGCGGAGTCCAGCGGCCGGCTCAACATCCGGCTGCACCAGCATGAGCACCTGTCCTTCGAGACTTACAGCGGGCACGTGGGGCGCGAGAAGTTCCGCGCCGAAGTTGAGCTGATCTTCGCACGCAACGGGCTCGCATTCACGATCGGCGAGGACATGCGGATCAGCCGGCTCGGCCCTGCGGAGGCCAGGCCACTGCTGAGCGACTTCGCCCCGCACACCGGCGACGCCGACCTGGACAGGAAGCTACGTACCGCGCATGCCCGGTTCCTGTCGCGTGATCCCCAAGACCAGATCGATGCGCTGAAGGATCTGTGGGATGCGTTCGAGCGGCTGAAGACCCTCGAACGCGGCGGCGACAAGAAAGCCTCGCTCCAGCAGCTCATGGCCCGCGCGGCACCTGCCTCCCCCTTTCGGGAGCGCCTTGAGGCGGAATCGGCGGAGCTGACCAGGATCGGCAACGCGTTCCACATCCGCCACTTCGAGCACGACACGGCACCGCTTCCCGAGCCCGCTACGACCACCATCGACTACTTGTTCACGCGCATGCTGGCGTTGATCGCCTACCTCCTGCGACAGACCGGGCGGATGTGACGGGCGGGCTAGCTGGCCGGCTGTCCGCCGCTCGAGTTCCCAGATCTGGTGGCGGAGGGTGTGCTGGATGGCGTAGCGGCGCTTCTCATCCAGGCCCGTGGGTCCAGACGTGGCCGTATTCGATCAGGTAGGGGGAGTCGTAGCCGAACAGGGCGAGTACGTGGTCCATGTCCGCCGGGGCGGGCTGGCGGTGGTCGTCGGCGCAGCGGCGCTGCTGGGCGGTGGGGCAGATATCGCAGATCTTGCGGACGCCCAGTGGCCGTTGTAGTCCGGCGCGGCGTGGGCGTAGGCGACGCCGCAGGAGGTCTCGCGGAATAGCGGCGTGCTGATACTCGTCGACGGCGCGGGACCCGCGATCGCGCTCTACGAGCGGTCTGGGTGGCAGCTGATCGGCATCGGCACCGCAACCCGAACCAGACCCGACGGCACGCACCTGGGCTGCGCTACTACGTCAGTCCGGTGCCGCACCCGGATGGTCCGGGTCCGCCCCGCTCGTCAGATGGGGTAGGGGTCGGGGCGGGTGGTGTAGGTGCGGCCGCTGGGGTGGGTCCAGATCATGAGGCCTGGTTCGGGCTGGTCGAGGTGCCAGCGGGGGGCTTGCTTGGCGCGGTGGCCGTGGCGGCAGAG
>JBOHCO010000233.1:0-1965 GCA_050698895.1 Streptosporangiaceae bacterium | reverse complement strand
CGCTGCGCGCATCGCCTCGAGCTGACCTGGGTCGTGGCGCAGGGCGCCGATCTCGGCCAGCAGCCGCCGCACGCTGCGCGCCGGCCGCCCCGCGCCGGCCGCCGTGACGACACCGATGTTGCCCGCCTCCTGGCCCGGCAGCCGCGAGGACAGCAGCATCGGCGCGCCGCAGCACGCGGCCTCGGCGATGGCGCCCGGGCCGGCCTTGGTGACCAGCAGGTCGCAGCATCGCAGCAGGGCGGCCATGTCGCCGGTGTAGCCGGTCACCCGCAGCCGCCCGCCGGACCGCTCGGCGCGCGGGCCGAGCCTGCGCTGGAGCCGCCCGTTGTGGCCGCAGACGACGACCACGCCGGCGTCGGGGAAGCGCCGCAGGATGGCCCGGGCCCGGCGGCCCAGGCCGCCGCTGCCCTCGCCTCCGCCCAGCAGCAGGACCAGGAAGCGCTGCTCGGCCAGGCCCAGGGACCGGCGGAGGCTAAGTCGCTCAGCGCGGCTGGCCGGCCCGGCGGCGAACCGGCCGGTCACCGGCGGCCAGCCGGTCAACGTCCCGCCGCCGTCCCGGTCGCGCGGCCGGCCGCGATCCCGGTGCCGCGACTGGCCGCTGTCCCGGTGGCTTAGTCGGCCGGCGGTCATCACCGGGGCGGGTGCGACCAGCACCTCCGGGGCCGCCGACCGCCAGGCCGCGTGCATTCGGGCCAGGTCGGTCACCACCGTGATCACCGGCGCGGCGGGCACCGCCCGGTCTCGTGCCGCCACCGCCGCTCCGCCGGTCAGCGGGTGGAACGACACCACCGCGGCCGGCCGGTGCACTCGGGCGGCCGCCGAGACGGGCTCGGTCGCCAGGCGCAGCAGCGTCCGCTCCAGCAGCCACATCGCCGGCCGGGAATCACAGGCGTGATAAGCCGCCCCCCACAGCCACGGCGCCCGCCGGATCACCGGCCCGTACCAGCCCGTCACCAGGCGCAGCGGCCACGCCGAGCCGGGTCCGCCCAGCGGGTCGCACAGCACCGGGGCGAACCGGCCCGGGTACCGCCGCTCCAGCGCCTCCGCCACCGCCCGCGCCGCACTGCGGTGCCCGCCGCCAGTGTCCGCGATCAGGAACAGCAACGGCACCGGCCCCCGCCGCGCCGGCCGCAACCGCGCCGGCGGAGCCGCCACCACGTGCTCGGTCAGGACACGCTCGGTCAGGACACGCTCGGTCAGGACACGCTCGGTCACCACAGGCTCGGTCACCACAGGCTGGGTCAGCACCATGGGGCCGAGCCTGCCCGGTCACGGGCCAGGCGTCGTCAGCCCTGCGGCCAACGCCGCCTACTCCCCTCGCCGGCCCGGCCACCGCGGCACTGCTACGGCAGTGGTAGTCCGAACTCTGAGCCAAGCCCGGCCTGGCGCCGATCATGCGCCGACGCTTCTTGCTGTTATCAGGCCCGGCCGCCTCAGGTGGCTCACGTCGTTACATGGACTGGGTTCTCGGTCCGGGACGCAACACTGGCCCCGCCCGCCACAGCAGCCTGGCGGTCCGGTGCGGATTAGCGCATCTCCGGTGCCCGGACTGAGTCATGCCTACGGTGTGCCGGCCAGGAGCGCCTCGGCGAAAGCGCGGGCCCGCCGGGCTGGTCCGCTCACGCCGAGGGGCCTGCACGAGGCGCACGCCGAAGGCCCACCTGAGGTAGCCGATCGCGCTCAGCGCTCGCAGCGCGTCCATGAACTCCCGCTCGGACCGGATGCTCCCGGCTCCGCCGCGATCCGCCGCCGCCCCGGTCGCGGGCTCACTTCTGACCCGCACACGGTCGGTATCTGCCGCCCCGGCAGGGTGACCAGCGCTCGAGCGACGGATTGTGTCCTGACTTGTCCGCAGATCCAGCTACACCGTTTACAGCCGGGGATCGTTCCTGTATCAATAATGAACTATCGAGTTAGTTAATTACTAGTTGGACAGCGTTTCTATTTTATTGAGCTGCGATTGCA
>JBOHCO010000232.1:0-3534 GCA_050698895.1 Streptosporangiaceae bacterium | reverse complement strand
GCGCGCCCCCGCGGCGGCCGGGCGACGCCGACGACTGGGCATCGGCGTCACCGGCATCAGGCCTTCCTGCCGATCACGTGGCCCTTGACCGTGTTCGCGCCGCAGAGCCCGAGCTTCCACGGTGCGGACCGCGGTCCGCCGCCGACGACCAGGTTGCCGCCGATGGTCGTGCCGCAGACCACGTTGGCGCCCGAGCTCAGCGGGTCGTCGGCGGCGCGGACGCCGGCGGCGATCACGTTGCCGCTGATCGTGGAGTTGTCGATGCGCAGGCCCGTCCCGCTGACCAGCACGCTGCCGGCCACCGAGGTGTCGACCAGGTCGCACCAGGCACCGGGCGGCACCACCACGTTGCCCTGCACCATGGCCGCGCTGAGCTGCGTGTCGTCGCAGGTGATGCTGCTCGACGACGGGATGCTCACCTGGGCCCGGAGGGGCAGGCCGGACAACGCGTCGGCGTCGCCGGCGTAGACCGTCCGGGTGCCCGCCGCGGTGATCCACTGCTGCCGCGCCGAGGACCAGTACTGAAGCTGCCGCAGCGGGACGCTCATCGACACCACGGCGGACTGCCCGGGCGGCAGCGTGACCCGGCTGAACTGGGCCAACTGGCGCACCGCGAACTGGATGCCCGCGGGCGGCTGGTCCGGCGCGCCCAGGTAGACCTGCGGCACGGTGCTGCCCGCGAACTGCCCGGTGTTCGTCACCCGCAGGTCGACGTCCAGCCCGCCGTCAGCGGCCCGCCGCACGTGCAGCCCGGAGTAGGCGAACTGGGTGTAGGACAGGCCGTAGCCGAACGGGAACAGCGGGGTGATGCCCTCCTTGTCGAAGAACCGGTAGCCGTTGTAGATGCCCTCCGTCTCGTCGGTGGTCCCGCTGGCTCCGCCGTTGAGCCGTTCCAGGTGCGGGCCGGTGGTGTCGCCGGGGTACAGCGGCACCGTCTCGTTGTAGCCCCAGATGGTGTCCGTGGCGTTGGCGGGCCAGCTGATGTCGGTGTGGCCGCTCGGGTTGGCCAGGCCGAGCAGCAGCCGCGCCGTCGAGGTGCCGCCCTCCTCGCCGGAGAACCACATCTCCAGGACCGACCTGACGCCGCTGATCCACGGCATCAGCACCGGGTTGGTGGTGTTCAGCACGACCACCGTGTTCGGGTTCGCGGCGGCGACCGCCTGGATGAGCTGGGTGCTGGCGGCGCTCAGCGTCTCGGGGGCCGAGATCGTCGCCGGGCTGGACCCGTAGGGGTTGGGGATGGTGGTGGTCGCGTTGAAGTCGTTCAGGAACACGACCGCCAGCTTCTTGCCCTTCGCGGCCGCCGCGGCGTCTGCGATGTCGCCGTTGGCCCGCGAGTAGGCGAAGCGGAAGCTGGCCGGGCCGCCGGTGGCGTTGTCGAAGGTGATCGTGACCTGGTGGTAGGTGCCGCCGGTCAGGCTCTGCGCGGGCGCGACCACGTTGGTCAGGCCGCCCTGGGTGTACCCGGCATCGGTCGGGGTGCCGGGCAGGACCGCGCCGTGGGCGCTGGTCACGCCGTTGCCGTAGACGTTCTCGGCGGTGCGCAGCGTCTGCGCCGCGCCGTCCAGGCTGAACGTCAGGTCGGACGCCGGGACGCCGCTGGAGAACTGGAACCGGAACTTATAGGTGTCGGTGGCCGGCACGTAGACGTCGCCGGTCCAGGTGTAGTTCCCGGCGGCGAGCTGGCCGTTGCCGGAGACCGTGGTGAAATCGAGCGAGGAGTCGGTCGACGGCGAGCCGGGGCCGGTGGTGCGGTCCAGATGCCCGGTGACCGAGGTGCTCGAGTCGGACAGCGCCGACGAGGGCACCGGCTCGCCCGACGGCGAGTTGGCCGGGACGTAGCTGAACGCGCCGGGGTCGCCGCTGAACTGCTTGAGCTGCTCCAGCGGGCTGATGGAGTCGCGGTCGGCGAACCCGACGGACGCCTCGCCCGTGGGATCGGCGATCGTGTACTCGGCGCCGGGACCGGTCACCATGATCCCGCCACTGAGATCTGAACGGGTGATCGGCAGGGTACCGGCGTCGTTCTTGAGCAATGCCGCTCCCTCCTCGGACATCCGCTCGGCGACCGCGGCGTCGCCGTTCTTGGTCCCGAGGTTGGCCGCGGGGGTCGCCCCGCGCGCGGGCCCGGTGGGCAGCAGGGCGTTGCCGCTGCGGTCACCGCTGATCCCGCCGGGGTTGGTGCAGCTCGCCGCGACCGGGGTCTGGTCACAGCCGAGCATGCCGAACCGCTGCTCCTGGTAGAGCATCATGGCCAGGCCCTGGTTGAACACCGACAGCGGGACCGAGCCGTTGGCCGCGGCCTGCACCAGCGTGCACCCGGTGACCGGGCAGCCGGTCCCCGGCACGCCGGCCACGTGGACCGCGTTCGGGGCCGAGCAGGAGACGGAGTTGCCGGAGGCGTCGGCGCAGGTGTCGCCGGTCGGGTCGAACGCCGACGGCGGGCCGCCGAAGCCGCCGCCCGAGGTGGTGCTCAGGCTGTTGCTGTCGCTGAAGTAACCGCTGGTGGTCGGCTGCTCCTGGTCCTCGCCCTGGAAGATGGCCGAGGTGCTGTGCGTGGCCGGGTAGTCGGAGCCGACCATGGCCACCGACCCCCACAGGTCACGCAGCGCGTACGTCAGCGTCAGCGGCTGCTCGCAGGAGTAGTGCGACTCGTCCAGCGGCCAGGTCTGCGGGTTCTGGCCGGCGGCGGCATACGGGCTGACCGGCGCCGTGCTGCTCAGCGAGGAGACCGTCGACGGCAGCGTCGACGAGGTGTCCTGCCAGATCTGGTACGAGCACATGGTGGCGGCCGCGCCGGCGTCCGTGAAGCCCGCCTCGTAGGGGGTCAGGTAGATCTGGTGCAGCGCCTGATCGGAGATCTGGGTGTTGGTGCTCTGGTTCTGGCCGTTGTAGACCGCGAAGTGCTTCATCTGGGACAGCGCGCCGGCGCCCTGGATCCCGTTGATCTGCGAGGCCACCATCTGGCCGCTCAGGTAGGGGTCCTCGCCGGTGGTGGTGAGGTTGCGGCCCCAGTTGGGCAGCCGGTCGATGTCGGTCTGCGGCCCGAACAGCCCGGTGACCATGAGCTCGCGGGCCTCGGTGCCCTCGGTCTGGCCCCAGACGTTGCCGAGCTGGCGGTCGAAGGAGGAGGCCAGGTTCATCAGCGTGGTGGGCCCGGTGGTCATCTCCGCGTTCGGGCCGGAGAACGTGTTGACCCCCTGGGCATCGGTCCAGCAGGGCGCCATGATGCTCGGCGAGGTGCCCGTCGGGGCGGCCGTGGGACCGACGTTGTTGCACGTCGTGTTGGTCCCCCCGTGGAACAGGATGCTGGCGTTGGCCAGCTGCGCCTCGGTCGGCGGGTTGCCCGGCTCGAGCTGCGCGATCAGGTTCAGCACCGCCGGCGTGTAGGGCGCGTCCGCGGCGACCGACGGCGAGCTGATGGACTTCGGCACCTGCACCGGCAGTGCGTACGGGACATCCGCCGGCGTCGTGGCCCGCACGAGGTCGCGGGGCGAAGTGGCGCGGGCCGGGCTCTGGCGCGCCGTGCCCGGG
>JBOHCO010000231.1:0-2657 GCA_050698895.1 Streptosporangiaceae bacterium | reverse complement strand
AGCCAGAGCGCGATCAGGCCGCCGTGGCTGGCCACCACCGCCGCCGCGGCCACGGCGAAGATGGCCAGGTTCACCAGGCCGGTCACGGCCAGGTAGTCCTGGTCGCCGGCGCCGATGAGCACGCCGTCCAGCACGAACACCACGCCCGCGGCCGGCTGCTGCACGGCCACGATGATCAGCACCGCCAGCAGCAGGTCGCGCACATGGGGCGCGACGGCGAACAGGTCGGGCAGCCAGGGCCGCGCGATCAGCACGACCAGCCCGAAGATGACGCCGTAGACGGCGCCCCAGGTGATCATCCTGTTCGTCGCGGCCCGGGCGCCGGCCGCGTCACCGGCCCCGAGGTAGCGGCCGGTGATGGCCTGCCCGGCGATGGCGATGGCGTCCAGCGCGAACGCGAGCAGGCCCCAGATCCGGAAGGCGACCTGATGCGCGGCGATGGCCGAGTTGCCCTGGCGGGCGGCGATGGCGGTGGTGATGATCAGCGCGGCCTGGAGGGCGATGGTCCGCACGACCAGGGACGCGCCGGCGAAGGCGGCGGCGAGCAGGCCGGCCCGGTCGGGGGCGAAGCTCACTCCGGCCCGGCGGGCCCCGCGACCGACGACGACCAAGTAGACGGCGGCCGTGGCGGTCTGGGCGATGGCGGTGCCCCAGGCCGAGCCGGCGATGCCCCAGTGCAGGCCGAGCACGAAGGTGGCGTTGAGGATGACGTTGACGACGTTCGCGGCCACCGCGACCAGCAGGGGAGTCTTGGTGTCCTGGAGCCCGCGCAGCACGCCGGTGCCAGCCAGCACCGCGAGCATGGCCGGCGCGCCGAGCAGGCTGATCCGCAGGTAGATGGCGGCCTGCGCGGTGACGGCGGCCGAGCCGCCGAAGGCGCCGACGATGGCCGGCGCCAGGGGCCAGCCCACGGCCAGCACGACCACGCCGATCAGCGCGGCCAGCCAGAGACCGTCGATGCCCTGCCGGATCGCCGCCTGCGTATTGCCCGCGCCAAGCTGCCGGGCGACCGCGGCAGTGGTCCCGTAAGCCAGGAAGATCGAGATGCCGACGAGCGTCGTGAGCGCCTGGCTGGCCACGCCCAGGCCGCCGAGGGGCACGGTGCCGATCCGGCCGACGATGGCCGAGTCCGCCAGCAGGAACAGCGGCTCGGCCACCAGGGCCCCGAAGGCCGGGACGGCCAGCCTGAGGATCTCGCCGTCCTGCGGGCTGCGCGCGGCCGCGATCAGGCGGCGCAGCGCGGGCCTAGCGGCCATGAGCCTGCGGAAGGGGGTTCGTCGGACGACAGATTTTGTTACAGTACATTCTCATGAACACGCCACTACAATATCTTCCGGTCGGCCGCAGCGCCAGGGAGATTGCGGCCAGCGTGGAGTCCGCGGTGCGGCACGGCGAGCTGTCTCCCGGCGACCAGCTGCCCGCGGTCCGGCGGGTGGCGGGCGAGCTCGGCATCAGCCCGTCAACGGTGGCGGCGGCCTACCGTGAGCTGCACCGGCGCGGGATCGTGGCCGGCGTGGGCCGGGGCGGCACCCGGGTGCGCAGCCGCCCGCCGGTCCGCACCCGGCTGGCGCTGACGGCGCCGCCGGGCACGCGCAACCTGGTCACCGGCTGGCCGGACCCGGAGTTGCTGCCCGCGCTGCCGCCGGTCCGGGTGCCGCACCGGCTCTATGGCGAGCCGCCGGTGCTGGCCCGGCTGGGAGAGCTGGCCGCGGAGCGGCTGGAGGCGGACGGCATCAGCGCGCGCAACCTGGCCGTGGTGAGCGGAGCACTGGACGGGGTGGAGCGTGTGCTCGCGGCCTGGCTGGCGCCGGGCGACCGGGTCATCGTGGAGGACCCCGGTCACGCGGGCACGCATGACCTGGTCGCGGCGATGAGCTTCCAGCCGGTCCCGGTGCCGATGGATGAGCTAGGCGTGCGGCCGACTGAGCTGGCCGAGGCGCTGGACCGGGGCGCGGAGGCGGTCATCTTCACGCCGCGGGCCCAGGCGGCCACCGGCGCGGCGTGGGACCCGGAGCGGGCCGGGCAGCTGCGGGAGGTTCTCGGGCAGCATCCGGGCCTGGTCGTCATCGAGGACGATCACGCGGGCCCGGTGGCGGGCGTGCCGCCGGTGACGGCCTGCGCGGGCCTGGACCGGTGGGCGGTCCTCCGCTCGGTGTCCAAGTCGCTGGGGCCCGACCTGCGGGTCGCCGTGCTGGCCGGCGACGAGGCTACGGCGTCCCGGGTCGAGGGCCGCCAGGCGCTCGGCGCTGGCTGGGTCAGCTACCAGCTCCAGGGGATGGTCGCGGAGCTGTGGACGGACCAGGCGACCGGGGCGTTGCTGGCCAACGTGGCCGCCACCTACGCGGCCCGCCGGCAGGCCATGCAGGCGGCGCTGGCCCGGCACGGCATCGCCGCCAGCGGCCGGTCCGGGATGACCAGCTGGATCCCGGTCGCGGACGAGGGCGGCGTGGCGGCGGCGCTGCTGACCGCGGGCTGGGCCGTTGGCATGGGCGAGCGGTTCCGTATCGCGGCCCCGCCAGGCATCCGGGTCTGCTACTCGACGCTGGCGTCAGCCGAGGCGACCTCGTTCGCCGACGACCTGGCCCGCATCCTGCGGCAGCGCCCCGGCCGGGCCGACTGAGCGGCGGCCGGGGGCTGGGTGACGGGTGTCGGCTGGC
>JBOHCO010000230.1:0-9301 GCA_050698895.1 Streptosporangiaceae bacterium | reverse complement strand
CGCGGCCAAGCTGAGCCGCCCGCTGATGATCATCCACGGGCTGGCTGACGACAACGTGGTGGTGGCCCACTCGCTGCGGCTGTCCAGCGCGCTGCTGGCTGCCGGGCGGCCGCACGCGGTGCTGCCGCTGACCGGGGTGACCCACATGGCGTCACGGGAGGAAGTGGCCGAGAACCTGCTCCTGCTCCAGGTCGACTTCCTCAGATCGGCGCTGGGTAACACCGCGAGCAGCGCATTGTAGTAAGAGTCACACGCCCAGACGCACCGGGTAGTGCCCCAGGGTGATATCCAAGGGAATAAGGTTTCCTTCGAGCTCGCGGCTGACGCGACGCCCGCGCCGGCCCGCGGCGCTTTGCCCCGTGCTGGCGCGGTTGAATCTTTCCCAGGGCGGAGACGTCTGACAATGACGCAGGCATCAGTGGCGCCGGCCAAGACCCGCGCGCAGATATCGGAAAAGACTCTGCGCAAGGACCCCTGGTGGCGCTCGCCGGCCATCGTCGTCGTGCTGCTGACCATCTGGGTGACCTACGCCACGGTTCACGTGCTCATCGGCCACTACTACTACGTGGCCCGGTACCACTACCTGACCCCGTTCTACTCGCCGTGCGTCAGCGGGGAGTGCGTGCCCGGCTCGGACAGCCTGGGCACCTGGATCGGCCACCTCCCGCCGATCATCCCCTACGCGTTCGTCTCGCTACCATTCGTGCTGGGTTTCCGGCTGAGCTGCTACTACTACCGGCGCGCCTACTACCGGGCGTTCTGGCGGGCCCCGGCCGCCTGCGCGGTCCGCGAGCCGCACGCCACCTACACCGGCGAGACGCGGTTCCCGCTGATCATGCAGAACCTGCACCGCTACTTCTTCTACATGGTGCTGGTGATCTCGATCCTGAACACCTACGACGTGGCGCAGGCCTTCCGCGGCCCGAACGGCAACTTCGGGATCGGGCTCGGCTCGCTGATCATGCTGGGCAACGTGATCCTGCTGTGGGCGTACTCGCTGTCCTGCCATTCCTGCCGGCACATCACCGGCGGCAGGCTGAAGAACTTCTCCAAGCACCCAGTCCGCTACTGGATTTGGACTCAGGTCTCGACGATGAACGCCAAGCACATGCAGCTGGCCTGGATCACGCTCGGCACGCTGATGCTGACCGACCTGTACATCTGGCTGCTGGCCGCCGGCGTGTTCAGCGACCCGCGCATCTTCAACTGACAGGCAGGCATGGCAATGGCAGGCATCGAACCCCGTGTCGCACCCCGCGTCGCCCCCCGCGTCGCTCCCGAAGACATCGAGCGGCTCCCCTACGACGTCGTCGTCGTCGGGGCGGGCGGCTCCGGGCTGCGCGCCGCGATCGAGGCGCGCCTGGCCGGCAAGAAGACGGCCATCATCTCCAAGTCCCTGTTCGGCAAGGCGCACACGGTCATGGCCGAGGGCGGCTGCGCGGCGGCGATGGGGAACGCCAACCCCAACGACAACTGGATGGTGCACTTCCGCGACACCATGCGCGGCGGCAAGTTCATGAACAACCCGCGGATGGCCGAGCTGCACGCCAAGGAGGCCCCGGACCGGGTCTGGGAGCTGGAGGCCTGGGGCGCCCTGTTCGACCGTACGCCCGAGGGCAAGATCAGCCAGCGGAACTTCGGCGGCCACGAGTACCCCCGGCTGGCCCACGTGGGCGACCGGACCGGCCTGGAGATGATCCGCACCCTCCAGCAGAAGGTCGTCGCGCTCCAGCAGCAGGACGCGATCGAGCACGGCGACCCCGAGGCGATGATCAAGGTCTACGCCGAGACCACGGTCACCCGGCTGGTCTCCGGCGGCGACCGGATCGCCGGCGCGTTCGGCTACATCCGGGAGACCGGGCAGTTCGTGCTGTTCGAGGCGCCCGCGGTGGTGCTGGCCACGGGCGGCATCGGCAAGACGTTCAAGGTCACCTCGAACTCCTGGGAGTACACCGGCGACGGTCACGCGCTGGCCCTGCTGGCCGGGGCCAAGCTGCTGAACATGGAGTTCGTCCAGTTCCACCCGACCCACATGGTCTGGCCGATCTCGGTCCGGGGCCTGCTGGTCACGGAGTCGGTGCGCGGCGACGGCGGCGTGCTGCGCAACTCCGAGGGCCAGCGGTTCATGTTCAACTACGTGCCCGACGTGTTCCGCGACCAGTACGCGGAGACGGAGGAGGAAGCCGACCGCTGGTACACCGACCCGGATCACAACCGGCGCCCGCCCGAGCTGCTGCCCCGCGACGAGGTGGCCAGGGCCAACAACGCCGAGGTCAAGGCGGGCCGGGGCTCGCCGCACGGCGGGGTGTTCCTGGACATCGCCTCGCGCCGCCCGGCCGAGGAGATCCTGCGCCGGCTCCCGTCCATGTATCACCAGTTCAAGGAGCTGGCCGACGTGGACATCACCAAGGAGTCGATGGAGGTCGGCCCGGCCCAGCACTACGTGATGGGCGGCGTCGAGGTGGACCCGGACACCGGCGAGTCCGGCGTGCCGGGCCTGTTCGCGGCGGGCGAGGTGTCCGGCGGCATGCACGGCTCCAACCGGCTGGGCGGCAACTCGCTGTCCGACCTGCTGGTGTTCGGCCGCCGGGCGGGCATGGGCGCGGCCGATTACCTGAACCGGCTGGCCAAGCGCCCGGTGCCGGACGAGGGCCAGATCGCGGCGGCCGCGGCTGAGGCCCTGGCCCCGCTGGAGCGGCCCGACGGGGAGAACCCGTACGCGGTGCACGGCGAGGTCCAGGAGACCATGAGCACCCTGGTCGGCATCATCCGCACCGAGGACGAGATCAAGTCCGCGCTCTCGGAGCTGGAGAAGCTGCGCGAACGGGCGGGGCGGGTCGGCGCGGCGGGCGGCAGCGCCTACAACCCCGGCTGGCACCTGGCCCTGGACATGCGCAACATCATGCTCATCGCCGAGTGCGTGGCCCGGGCCGCGCTGGAGCGGCAGGAGAGCCGGGGCGGGCACACCCGCGACGACTACCCCGGCATGAGCGCGCAATGGCGCCGGGTCAACCTGGCCTGCACGCTGGAGGGGGACGGGATCACGGGCAGCCGGATAACACTGACCCACCAGCCGCTGCCGAGCATGCGCGATGACCTGATCGGGCTGTTCGACCGCTCCGAGCTGAAGAAGTACCTGACCGATGAGGAGCTGGCGGCGATACCCGACACCGCTCCGGCCGAGCCGACGGAGGCGCACTAACCCATGAGCTACGAGGCAGCGCTGAAGGTCTGGCGCGGTGACGCGGGCGCTGGTCAGCTCACCGACTACTCGGTCGAGGTCAACGAGGGCGAGGTCGTCCTCGACGTGCTGCACCGGCTCCAGGCCACGCAGACGGGCGACCTGGCCATCCGGTGGAACTGCAAGGCCGGCAAGTGCGGGTCCTGCTCCATGGAGATCAACGGGCGGCCCCGGCTGGCCTGCATGACCCGGATGTCGATCTTCGAGGAGGACGAGGTCCTCACCATCACGCCGATGCGCACCTTCCCGGTGATCAGGGACCTGGTCACCGACGTGTACTTCAACTACGAGAAGGCGCGGCAGGTCCCCTCCTTCACCCCGGACCCGGCCATCAAGCCGGGCGAGTTCCGGATGCAGCAGGTGGACGTCAACCGGTCCCAGGAGTTCCGCAAGTGCATCGAGTGCTTCCTGTGCCAGAACGTCTGCCACGTCATCCGGGACCACCCCGAGAACGAGAGGCCGTACGCCGGGCCGCGGTTCCTCATGCGGGTGGCGGAGCTGGAGATGCACCCGGCCGACGAGGCCGACCGGCGCGACATGGCCCAGGACGACTTCGGGCTCGGCTACTGCAACATCACCAAGTGCTGCACGGAGGTCTGCCCCGAGGGCATCAAGATCACCGACAACGCGCTGATCCCGATGAAGGAGCGGGTGGCGGGCCGCAAGTACGACCCGCTGGTCTGGCTGGGCGACAAGATCGGCCGCCGTCCCCGCAACACCGGCACGCCGGCCGTGCCGGGCCAGAAGTCGTCTTAGGTTCCGGCTGACCGCTGGGCCGGGGCCGGGCTGATCTTCCACGGCCCGAGCCGGGGGGTCAGCATGGCGCCTCGGATCGGGGGGCCGGGCGGGCTCTCCTATGGTCCGGGGACGGGCCGGGGTTCTGCTAGCGTGGTCCCCCGGTGCGGGCCGCACTTTCGGGCTGGTCCGCGTTTGTTCGCCCGATCACCACAAGTCCGCAGCAGCATCAAATGCAGCCCGGCAGACCAGGGATATCAGACGTTGGCAGTTACGCACGATGAGGCGCCGAATCTCGGCCCTCTCGCTCTTGTTTCCGCTTTTAGCCCGGGGATCCGGTCATGACGCCGGACATGACTTACCCGGAGGCCATGATCGTCGGGCTGATCCAGGGCGTCACGGAGCTGTTCCCGGTGTCCAGCCTGGGCCACAACGTGCTGCTCCCGGCGATTATCGGCGGCAGCTGGGCGACCGACCTTAACGTGTCCGCGGCCCGGTCGCCGTACCTGGCCTTCATCGTCGGCCTGCACGTGGCCACGGCCATCGCGCTGCTGATCTATTTCTGGAAAGACTGGGTCCGCATCTTCTGGGGCTTCATCAGCTCGATCCGCGACCGCGATGTCACCACCGTGGACCAGAAGCTGGCCTGGATGATCATTCTGGCCACCATTCCGGTGGGCGTGGTCGGGCTGTTCGCCGAGCATGAATTCCGGGTTATCTTCGCCAAGCCAGTCCGGGCCGCCATCTTCCTGATCATCAACGGGCTCATCCTGTACACCGGGGAGCGGTTCCGGACCCGCAAGTCCCGCCAGGCCGACCAGGAGATCGCGCAGGAGCGCGAGGAGCGCGAGCTGGTCGGCGCCACCGCCGGGCACGGCGGCAGCGCCCCCCGGGCCGCCGCCGCGCACGCGTCGGGTCACCGGGCCGTGCGCCAGCAGGAGATCGCCGCCGGCGCCGAGTCCGACCAGCGGCTGGTGGCCATGGGCTACCTGCAGGGCACGATCATCGGCGCGGCGCAGGTGCTGGCCCTGCTGGCGGGCATCAGCCGGGACGGCGTCACCATGGTCACCGGCATGTTCCGCGGGCTGTCCCGTGAGGACGCCGCCCGGTTCGCGTTCCTGCTGGCCACACCGGTCATCTTCGCGGCCGGCGCGCTGAAGGTCGGCGACCTGATCCACTACGGCCACGGCATCTACGGCCAGATCCTGGCCGGGAGCATACTGTCCGGCGTCGGCGCCTACGTGTCGGTCCGGTTCCTGGTCCGCTACTTCCAGACCCGCACGCTGACCCCGTTCGCGATCTACTGCGTGGCGGCCGGGCTGGCCTGCACGATCTACCTCGGCTTTATCAAGTAAGAGCTGGATCAGGCCGGCGCTGATCAGGCCGAGCTGGGCCGCTCGCCGCGGGAGCGCCGGGCCCGCTCGCGACCCCGCTCCTTGGCGTCCAGCACCGCCTTGCGCAGCCGCACGGCGGCCGGGGTGACCTCGGCGCACTCGTCGGTGGCGCAGTACTCCAGGGCCTGCTCCAGGCTGAGCTGGTGGGGCGGGATCAGCCGCTCCAGCTCCTCGCCGGTCGACTGGCGCACGTTGGTGAGCTTCTTCTCCTTGGCGATGTTCACGTCCATGTCGTCCGAGCGCGAGTTCTCGCCGACGATCATGCCCTCGTAGACCGGGCTGCCCGGCTCCACGAACAGCGTGCCCCGCTCCTGGATGGCGAACATCGCGTAGGCGGTGGACACCCCGGTCCGGTCGGCGACCAGCGAGCCGGTCGGCCGGGCCCGCATCTCGCCCGACCACGGCTCGAAGCCCTCGAACACGTGGTGCGCGATCCCGGTGCCCCTGGTCTCGGTCAGGAACTGGGTGCGGAAGCCGATCAGCCCCCGCGACGGCACGGTGAAGTCCAGCCGGACCCAGCCGGTGCCGTGGTTGGTCAAGTTCTCCATCCGGCCCTTGCGCACCGCTAGCAGCGAGGTGACCGTGCCCAGGTACTCCTCCGGGCAGTCCACCGTCAGCCGCTCCACCGGCTCGTGCAGCCGTCCGCCGATCTCCCTGGTCACCACGTTGGGGCGGCCCACGGTCAGCTCGTAGCCCTCGCGGCGCATCGTCTCGACCAGGATGGCCAGGGCCAGCTCGCCGCGGCCCTGGACCTCCCAGGTGTCCGGGCGCTCGGTGGGCAGCACGGCCAGCGAGACGTTGCCGACCAGCTCGCGGTCCAGCCGGTCCTTGACCATCCGCGCGGTGACCTTGGTCGCCTTCTCCTGGCCGACCAGCGGCGAGGTGTTCACCCCGATGGTCATCGAGATGGCCGGCTCGTCCACCGTGATCAGCGGCAGCGGGCGCGGGTCGTCCGGGTCGGCCAGCGTCTCGCCGATCATGATCTCGGCGATGCCCGCCACGGCGATGATGTCGCCTGGCCCGGCCGTCTCCGCGGGCACCCGGTCCAGCGCCTCGGTCCGGAACAGCTCGGTGATCTTCACGCGCTGGATGGTGCCGTCGCGGCGGCACCAGGCGGCCTGCTGGCCCTTGGCGATCTCGCCGCTGAACACCCGGCACAGCGCGATGCGGCCCAGGTAAGAAGACGCGTCCAGGTTGGTGACCTGGGCCCGCAGCGGTGCCTGCGGGTCATAGGCCGGCGCCGGCACGCTGTTCCTGATCACCTCGAACAGCGGCTCCAGGTTCTCCGAGTCGGGCAGCGCCCCGTCCTCGGGACGGTTGAGCGACGCCCGCCCGGCCCGAGCCGAGGCGTAGACGATCGGGAACTCGATCTGCTCCTCGGAGGCGTCCAGGTCGATGAACAGCTCGTAGCAGGCGTCCACCACCTCGGCGATCCGGGCGTCCGGGCGGTCGACCTTGTTAATGACCAGGATCACCGGCAGGGCGGCCTCGAGCGTCTTGCGCAGCACGAACCGGGTCTGCGGCAGCGGGCCCTCGCTGGCGTCGACCAGCAGCACGACCCCGTCCACCATGGACAGGCCGCGCTCCACCTCGCCGCCGAAGTCGGCGTGGCCGGGGGTGTCCACGATGTTGATGGTCATGCCACCGTGCTGGACCGCGGTGTTCTTGGCCAGGATCGTGATGCCCTTCTCCCGCTCCAGGTCGCCGGAGTCGAGCACGCGGTCGGCCACCTGGGCGCCGACCCGGAACGCGCCGGACTGCCACAGCATCGCGTCAACCAGGGTGGTCTTGCCATGGTCGACATGGGCGACGATCGCCACGTTGCGCAGGTCATCGCGCGTCGCCAGCTGGACAGTGGGTGCAGGCATGCGAACAGGCTCCGGGATGCAGACGGGATGCAGAAACAGAAGGCCAGCACAGCGCGGCCTGGCTACTAGTCTATTCGGCCCGGAGGGGCGGATCGGCCGCGCCTGGCCCGGTGACATCTACCCTGGTCAGAGGGCATCTAAGGCGGCCTAAGGCGGTCTAAGCCCGAGCGGGCCCATAGATAGGTCGTCTTCCCGATGTGAGCCGGGGGGTCTTACGGCGAACCTGAATGGTGTCGGGCCGCGCCCGCGGGCCGACAGACCAGGAGGTTAGCCATGCACCCGAGCCTCACCACCGCCGTCGCTGCCGCTCAGCGGCAGGAACTGCTCGCAAGTGCTGCCGCGACGCGGCGTGCCCGCCAGGCACGCCGCGCGCGGCGCGCGCGCCGCGCCGACGTCGGCCGGACCGGCGTGCTGGGCACCCGCCCGGTGAGCATGCCTAGGCCAGCGGTGGAGTCGTCCCTACTGGCTGCCAGTCCGGCTGGCTGCCAGCCGTCAGCGGCGCTCCGTCCGGCGAACTGGCGTTAAATCCGACGTAGATCTCGGGCCGGCCGCGCACGTTCCTGACGTAGGCGATGTTCCGGCCGACCGGCGAATAGACCGCCTCGTAGGCCCCTGGCACGATCAGGGAGCCGAGAACCTGCAGGTGAATCCCCGAGTGAGTGCAGGTGGCACCCGAGCAGTGCTCCTGGCTCGTGAGCACGTCGGTGTCGAACTGCGGCTGGTCAGGGAACCAGTCCGGGTCCATGATCCGGACCGGTGCCCTGGTCTGCCACTCCGCGCTGGGGAACCCGTTCTTGTACTGATCCTGATGCGGCCGCCCGTAAGCGTCCAGGCAGAAGTAGTGTGCCCGGCAGAACGGGCGGCTGCTGCCCTCGAACAAGATGAACGACCCGAACTGGCTGCCCGTAGCCGCCCAGCCCCAGGCCACCGGCGCCGGCCGTGCCGTGACCTTGACCTGCCGGACCGTCGGCGCCTCGGAGTGGTAGGGCACGCTGAACGTGGCGAAGCCGCGGGTGACCGTGTTGTACCGGGTCAGGTAGCCGTACGCCCGGCCGTGCCGGGTCTTCACGAAGGCCAGGTACCGGCCGTCGGGCGACCAGGACGGCCGGGCGTCGGCGTACGCCGGCGCGGCGCGGGTGATCTGCGCCTGGTCATGGCCGCTGGCCGACATGATCCACAGGTTGCCCCGGTCCAGATAGGCGATCTGCTGCCCGTCCGGCGACCAGCGCGGCCCCGAGTCGTGCCCGTCGCTGGTCAGCCGGGTCAGCCCGGACCCATCGGTCGCGATGCGGTAGATGTCGCCGCCGCGCACGAACGCGATCAGGCCGTCCTGGCCCGGATAGGCCGCCTGCGCGGTCCCGGCCAGCCCCGTGCCGAGCAGCCCCAGGGCAGTCAGCCCGGCCATCGCTCCCGCCCGCCAGGCTCGCGCGGGTCGCCACCGTCCGCCCATGCCGCTCCCTTTCGTCGGGCCCAGCAGCTAGAGTAGGTATCTAGAATCTCTGTTCGAGATGAGGTATGCTGAGGATGATGGCAGCTTATCTACCCTCGGGGTGGCCTGCGGGGGTTCATCCTCCCGATAGCGAGGGATTCGAGCAGACCGCGGTCACCTGGCTGCTCGACGTGGTCCCGCCCGACTACCGGCTGCACGGGGTACTGCTGCGCCACCCGCTGGCGCTGGCCGCGCTGGCCCGCCATCACCTGGCCGCCTGCGTGGCCGGGGCCCGGCAGGGCTACCGCACGGTGCGGGCCGAGCTGGGACCCGACCTGCCTCCCGGCGGCGTGGCCGCGGTGCTCGACGCCTACCAGAGCGAGGGCCGCCGGCTGGTCGCCACGGCGCACGCGGTCGACCTGGTCGGCCGCGCCCTGCACGGCGAGAAGTTCGTCCCCCAGCTATCCGGCGCCCGCGGCACGAACCCCCGCCCGCCGGCGCCCGCCCCGGCCGATGCGCGCCGGGCCGACCAGCGGCGGGCCGACCAGCGCCGGGCCGCCCGCGCCAGCTAAGCCGCCCGTCCCCCGCCCGCCCGGCCCGCGCCGAGCCCGGCCCCCGGCGGGCCGACCAGCGG